>NZ_LZKV01000088.1:0-39222 GCF_001672995.1 Mycobacterium sp. 1482292.6
GCCGGTGGGCGTGCTGGTCGGCTCCTGGCACACCATCGAGGGGCTCGTGTACACCATGCCGGACGGGGCCCGCGACCTGATCCGCGCCTTCTGGCCGGGCGCGTTGAGCCTGGTGGTCACCCAGGCGCCGTCGCTGCAGTGGGACCTCGGCGACGCGCGCGGCACCGTGATGCTGCGCATGCCGCTGCATCCCGTGGCCATCGAGCTGCTGCGCGAAGTCGGGCCCCTGGCGGTGTCCAGCGCCAACATCTCCGGCCGTCCGGCCGCCCTGGACGCCGGCGAGGCGCGCAGCCAGCTCGGCGATCTGGTCGACGTCTACCTGGCAGCGGGTCCGTCAGCACAGGGCGCTGCCTCCACGATCGTCGACCTGACCGGGGCCACGCCGCGGATTCTGCGGCCGGGCCCGGTGAGCGCGGAGCGGATCGCGGAAGTGCTCGCCCTCGACCCGGAAAGCTTGACCGCCCAGGCCTGACTGGAGCGGTTGTCGAGGTCCCAGGTTTGTCCAGTACGGTCTCGGTGATGTCCAGCGACGTAACCAACCTTGCCGGGGGTTTACTCGCGCTGGGCGACCGCGGCGCCGGTGTTCCGCTTCGCGAATTGGCGCTGGTCGGGCTGACCGCAGCCATCATCACGTACTTCGCCACCGGCCCGGTGCGGGTGCTGGCCACCCGGCTGGGCGCGGTCGCCTATCCGCGGGAGCGCGACGTCCACGTCACGCCGACCCCCCGGATGGGTGGGCTGGCGATGTTTCTCGGCGTCATCACGGCCGTCTTTCTGGCGTCCCAGCTTCCGGCGCTCACGCGTGGGTTCGTCTACTCCACCGGTATGCCCGCGGTCCTGGTGGCCGGCGCGGTCATCATGGGCATCGGCCTCATCGACGACCGTTGGGGCCTCGACGCGCTGACCAAGTTCGCCGGCCAGATCACCGCGGCCAGCGTGCTGGTCACCATGGGCGTGGCGTGGAGCGTCCTGTACATCCCTATCGGCGGCGTGGGCACCATCGTGCTCGATCAGGCCTCGTCGATCCTGCTGACCCTGGCGCTCACCGTGTCGGTCGTCAACGCGATGAACTTCGTCGACGGGCTCGACGGCCTGGCGGCCGGGCTGGGACTGATCACCGCGCTGGCAATCTGCATGTTCTCGGTCGGGCTGCTGCGCGACCACGGCGGTGACGTCCTGTTCTATCCGCCCGCGGTGATCTCGGTGGTGCTCGCCGGGGCATGCCTGGGCTTCCTGCCGCACAACTTCCACCGCGCCAAGATCTTCATGGGCGACTCCGGCTCGATGCTGATCGGCCTGATGCTGTCGGCCGCGTCCACGACGGCCGCCGGGCCCGTCTCGCAGAACGCCTACGGCGCGCGCGACGTGTTCGTCCTGCTGTCCCCGTTCTTGCTGGTCGCGGCCGTCATCTTCGTGCCGATGCTCGATTTGCTGCTGGCGATCGTGCGCCGCACACGCGCGGGCCGCAGCGCGTTCAGCCCCGACAAGATGCATCTGCACCATCGGTTGCTGCAGATCGGTCATTCGCACCGCCGGGTGGTGTTGCTGATCTATTTGTGGGTGGGGATCGTCGCGTTCGGCGCCGCCAGCACAATCTTTTTCCGTCCGCGTGATACCGCCGCGGTGATGCTTGGCGCCATCGTGGTGGCCGGCATCGCGACGGCGATCCCGCTGTTGCGCCGGGGCGACGACTACTACGACGAAGGGTAGTAGTGGGGTCCGGCATGTGGTACGGTGCTGGTAGAACCCCAAAAAGCCGCGCAGGCTACCGGCCCATCGGAGGTCAATCCGACCGGGCTGGTTCAAGACCGGCCTCGGGAGATACCCCTTGGGTGATTCAAGTGTGACGTGCGATACGCTCGGCGGACCACCGATCAGTCGGTCGGGGGGTTCCCGTTCCATCAACCTGGGATTGAGGTGCTGCAGTGACGACACCAGCGCAGGACGCGCCGTTGGTGTTTCCCTCTGTTGCTTTCCGTCCGGTTCGGCTCTTCGCGATCAGCATTGCCATCACTGCGGTGGCGGTGCTCGCCGCCGGGCTGTCCGGCCACCTGATGGTCGGCGTCTTCTTCGGCGTCGGACTTCTCCTGGGTTTGCTCAACGCAGTATTGGTGCGTCGCTCGGTTGAATCGATCACCGCCAAGGACCACCCGCTGAAAAGGTCAATGGCGGTCAACTCGGCGTCACGGCTGGCCATCATCACGGTCTTCGGGCTGATCATCGCCTACGTCTTTCGCCCCGCCGGCCTGGGCGTCATGTTCGGGTTGGCGCTTTTCCAGGTCCTGTTGGTTGCCTCGACAGCGCTCCCGGTGTGGAAGAAGCTGCGCGCGGGTGACTGGGCGGAGCCATCGGACGGCGCCGAAGGCGGCGTGATCGCAGGGTCGGACGGAACGGAAGATAAGGAACAGCAACGATGACTGGCACGACGTTCCTGGCCGAGTCGGCAATCGAGGTTGGCGAGCACAATAAGGCCACGTGGCTTGGCCTGACCGTCAACACCGACACGATTCTGTCGACCGCGATCGCCGCGGTGATCGTGCTCGGGCTGGCCTTCTTCTTGCGCGCGAAGATCACTTCCAAGGGCGTGCCGAGTGGCGTTCAGCTGTTCTGGGAGGCGATCACCGAACAGATGCGCGGACAGATCGAGAGCGCTATCGGCATGCGGATCGCCCCGTTCGTGCTGCCGTTGGCCGTCACGATCTTCGTGTTCATTCTGATCTCCAACTGGCTGTCGGTCCTCCCGCTGCAATACAAGGACAAATCCGGGCACGCGAGCGAGCTGCTGAAGTCGGCGGCGGCGGACATCAATTACGTTCTGGCGCTGGCCCTTTTCGTCTTCGTCTGCTACCACGTGGCGGGCATCTGGCGCCGCGGCATAATCGGGCATCCGCTGGCGGTGGTCAAGGGTCACGTGGCGTTCCTGGCGCCGATCAACCTCGTCGAAGAGCTCGCCAAGCCCATCTCGCTGTCGCTCCGACTTTTCGGCAACATCTTCGCCGGCGGCATTCTGGTCGCGCTGATCGCGATGTTCCCGCCGTACATCATGTGGGCGCCCAACGCGATCTGGAAGGCCTTCGACCTTTTCGTCGGGGCGATCCAGGCCTTCATCTTCTCGATCCTGACCATCCTGTACTTCAGTCAGTCGATGGAGATCGAGGACCACCATGACTGAGACGCCCATGAATTGTTTTGTCCCACGCACCATTACAGAGGCTCGGTAGACCGCTACCGGATAAGCCCCAAATAAAGGAGGAAAGAATGGCAGGCATGGACCCTCAAATCGCTGCCGCCGCTCTCATCGGCGGAGGCCTGATCATGGGTGGCGGTGCGATCGGCGCCGGCATCGGTGACGGCATCGCTGGTAACGCGCTGGTTTCGGGTATCGCCCGGCAACCCGAGGCGCAGGGCCGGCTGTTCACGCCGTTCTTCATCACGGTCGGTCTGGTCGAGGCGGCCTACTTCATCAACCTGGCGTTCATGGCGTTGTTCGTCTTCGCTACCCCGGTCAAGTAATTCGCTGCAATGCGTGACGCGAGTCTGAGCATTTTGGCATCCAGCCAGGTGGTGGCCGAGGGAGGCAACAACTTCCTCGTCCCCAACGGCACCTTCTTCTTCGTGCTGGCGATCTTCCTGATCGTGCTGGCCGTCATCGGCACATTCGTCGTGCCGCCGGTGATGAGGGTCTTGCACGAGCGCGAGGCCATGGTCGCCAAGACGGCTGCTGACAACAAGAAGGCGACCGAGCAATTCGAAGCGGCCAAGGCCGACTACGAAGAAGCCCTGAGCGAGGCGCGGGTTCAGGCGTCGTCGTTGCGCGACAATGCCCGCGCCGAAGGTCGTAAGGTGGTCGAAGACGCGCGCGCCCGTGCCGAACAACAGGTGATGTCGACGTTGCAAATGGCATCTGAGCAATTGAAGCGGGAGAGGGACGCCGTGGAACTGGATCTGCGTGCCAATGTGGCGTCGATGTCGGCGACGTTGGCAAGTCGCATCCTCGGCGTCGACGTCGCCCCCGCCGCCACGACCACATCCGCAACCAAGACATCCGGACGGTAAATACGTATGTCGACTTTCATCGGCCAGTTGGTGGGCTTTGCGGCCATCGTGTTTCTGGTGGTGCGCTATGTCGTGCCGCCGGTGCGTCGGCTGATGGCCGCGCGGCAAGACGCCGTGCGCCAACAGCTGAAAGACGCTGCGACGGCGAGTGATCGGCTGACCGAGTCGACCACGGCGCACACCAAGGCCGTGGAAGATGCGAAGACGGAGGGCGAACGGGTGGTCGAGGAGGCCCGGACCGACGCGGGCCGCATCGTCGAGCAGTTGCGGGCCCAGGCCGATGTCGAGTCCGATCGCATCAACGCACAGGGCAGCCGTCAGGTCGATCTCTTGCGCACCCAGTTGAGCCGGCAGCTCCGGTTGGAACTCGGCCACGAAGCGGTGCGCCAGGCGGGCGAGTTGGTGCGCAACTACGTCGCCGACTCCGAACAGCAGTCGGCCACCGTCGACCGGTTCCTCGATGAACTCGACGAGATGGCGCCCGTTGCGGCTGACGTCCAGTATCCGTTGATGACCAAGATGCGTTCGTCGAGTCGCATCGCGCTGGGCAACCTGTCGGACAAGTTCGGCACCCTAGCCAAAGACCTTGACAACAAAGGGCTTTCGACTGTCTCCGGTGAGCTGGTAGAAGTTGCTCAGATGCTGGACCGCGAGATCGTCGTCACGCGGTATCTCACCGTTCCCGCCGAGGATGGCGCCCCCAGGGTCCGGTTGATCGAAAGACTGGTCTCCGGCAAGGTCGGCGACGCGACACTCGAGGTGCTGCGCGCGGCGGTCTCGGAGCGTTGGTCGGCCAACTCCGATCTGGTCGATGCCATCGAACACGTGTCTCGGCAGGCGCTGCTCGAAGTCGCCGAACGCGAGGACAAGGTCGACGAGGTCGAAGAACAGCTGTTCCGGTTCTCCCGCGCCCTCGACGCGGAGCCGCGGCTGGCGATCCTGCTGGGCGACTACTCCGTTCCGGTGGAAGGGCGAGTCGGCCTCCTGCGCAAGGTGCTTGAGAGCGCGAGCGGACGGGTCAATCCGATCACGATGGCACTGCTGACCCAGACTGTGGAGCTGCTGAGGGGCCAGAACGCCGACGAGGCCATCCAGTTCCTGGCGGAGGTTGCGGTGGCGCGCCGCGGCGAGATCGTGGCGCAAGTCAGCGCCGCAGCCGAACTCAGCGATGCGCAGCGCACCCGCCTCACCGAGGTGCTCGGCCGCATCTACGACCACCCGGTGGCGGTGCAGCTCCAGATCGATGCCGAACTGCTGGGCGGGCTGCTCATCTCCGTGGCCGACGAAGTGATCGACGGAACGCTCGCTTCTCGACTTGCCGCGGCCCAGGCTCAATTGCCCGACTAACCACCATCGACCAATCACAATCCCACGCGAACCAAGATCAAGTAGGAAGACGAATAGCCATGGCCGAGTTGACCATCTCCGCTGAGGACATCCAGAGCGCCATCGAGGAGTACGTAGGCTCCTTCACGTCCGACACCGCCCGCGAGGAGGTCGGCTCGGTCATCGAGGCCGGGGACGGTATCGCGCACGTCGAGGGTTTGCCCTCCGTCATGACCCAAGAGTTGCTCGAGTTCCCCGGCGGGGTCCTCGGCGTCGCCCTGAACCTCGATGAACACGACATCGGCGCGGTGATCCTGGGTGACTTCGAGAAAATCGAAGAAGGCCAACAGGTCAAGCGCACCGGCGAGGTCCTGTCGGTGCCCGTCGGCGACGCGTTCCTAGGGCGCGTGGTCAATCCGCTCGGCCAGCCGATCGACGGCCAGGGCGACATCGATACCGACATTCGCCGCGCGCTGGAGATCCAGGCGCCGTCGGTGGTGCAGCGGCAGAGCGTGAGCGAGCCGCTGCAGACCGGGATCAAGGCCATCGACGCGATGACCCCGATCGGGCGCGGCCAGCGCCAGCTGATCATCGGTGACCGCAAGACCGGCAAGACCGCCGTCTGCGTGGACACCATCCTCAACCAGCGGGAGAACTGGGAGTCGGGCGACGAACGCAAGCAGGTGCGCTGCGTGTACGTGGCCATCGGCCAGAAGGGCACCACGATCGCCTCGGTCCGACGCGCGCTCGACGAGGGTGGCGCCATGGACTACACCACCATTGTGGCGGCGCCGGCATCCGACTCCGCCGGCTTCAAATGGCTTGCGCCGTACACGGGTTCGGCGATTGCCCAGCACTGGATGTACGAGGGCAAGCACGTGCTGATCGTCTTCGACGACCTGAGCAAGCAGGCCGAGGCCTACCGCGCCATTTCCCTGCTGCTCCGCCGTCCGCCGGGTCGCGAGGCGTACCCCGGCGACGTGTTCTACCTGCACTCCCGCCTGCTGGAGCGTTGCGCCAAGCTGTCCGACGACCTCGGTGGCGGCTCGCTGACCGGGTTGCCGGTTATCGAGACCAAGGCGAACGACATCTCGGCCTACATCCCCACCAATGTCATCTCGATCACCGACGGCCAGTGCTTCCTGGAATCCGACCTGTTCAACCAGGGCGTGCGGCCGGCCATCAACGTCGGTGTCTCGGTGTCCCGCGTGGGTGGTGCGGCGCAAATCAAGGCCATGAAGGAAGTCGCCGGCTCGTTGCGTCTAGACCTGTCGCAGTACCGGGAGCTGGAGTCCTTCGCCGCATTCGCCTCAGATCTGGACGCGACGTCCAAGGCCCAGCTGGAGCGCGGTGAACGCCTGGTCGAGCTGTTGAAGCAGCCTCAGTACCAACCCATGCCGGTTGAGGAGCAGGTGGTTTCGATCTTCCTGGGCACCGGCGGTCACCTGGACTCGGTGCCCGTCGAGGACGTCCGACGTTTCGAGACCGAGCTGCTGGATCACATGCGGGCCTCGGAAGAGAAGTTCCTGGCCGGCGTCCGCGACAGCGGCAAGCTCTCCGAAGAGGGCGAGAACCAGCTGACCGAGATCATCAACAACTTCAAGAAGGGCTTCGCGGCCACCGGTGGCGGCTCGGTCGTGCCCGACGAGCACGTCGAGCCCCTGGACGAAGAGGATCTGGAGAAAGAGTCCGTACAGGTCAAGAAGGAGAAGCCGAAGGACAAGAAGGAATCCAAGGATTCCAAGGCCTCCGGCAAGGACAAGAAGTAGCTACCGATGGCGGCAACACTTCGCGAATTACGGGGCCGGATCCGTTCGGCCGGGTCGATCAAGAAGATCACCAAGGCCCAGGAGATGATCGCGACCTCGCGCATCGGCAAGGCGCAGGCCCGGCTGGAATCCGCCCGGCCTTACGCATTCCAG
Organism: Mycobacterium sp. 1482292.6; assembly: GCF_001672995.1. Taxonomy (NCBI): domain Bacteria; kingdom Bacillati; phylum Actinomycetota; class Actinomycetes; order Mycobacteriales; family Mycobacteriaceae; genus Mycobacterium; species Mycobacterium sp. 1482292.6. The sequence goes on from NZ_LZKV01000088.1 coordinate 7,305, forward strand.
ATCACGTCGATGCTCACCACGTTGTCCTCCGAAGCCGCTTTGGACCATCCGTTGTTGGTCGAGCGTGACGAGCCGAAGCGCGCCGGCGTCCTGGTGGTGTCCTCGGACCGCGGTCTGTGCGGCGCGTACAACTCAAGCATCTTCCGCCGTGCCGAGGAACTGTTCTCGTTGCTGCGGGAAGAGGGCAAGACACCCATCGTTTACACGGTGGGCCGGAAGGCGCAGAACTACTTCAAGTTCCGCAACTGGGACATCACCGAATCCTGGACGGGTTTCTCCGAGCAGCCCCAGGTGGAGAACGCCCAGGAGATCGCGTCCACTTTGGTCGAGAGCTTCATGGCCGGGGTCGGCGATGACGAGTCACAGGACGACCAGGGCGTCGACGAACTGCACATCGTCTACTCGGAATTCAAGTCGATGATGTCGCAGGCCGCGGTGGCCCATCGGATCGCTCCGCTGGTCATGGAATACGTCGAGGACACCGACGAACTCCACACCTTGTACTCGTTCGAACCAGACGCCACAACGCTTTTCGACGCGCTGCTGCCGCGGTATGTGACGACCCGGGTGTATGCCGCGTTGCTCGAATCGGCGGCATCGGAGCTCGCGTCGCGTCAACGAGCGATGAAGTCGGCGACCGACAACGCCGACGACCTGATCAAAGAGCTGACGTTGATGGCGAACCGGGAGCGCCAGGCTCAGATCACCCAGGAGATCAGCGAAATCGTCGGCGGCGCAAACGCGCTCGCCGACGCTCAGTAGCACACGAGGAAGAAGAAAAATATGGCTGCTACTACTGAAAGCACCGAGAAGACCGACAAGAAGTCGACCAAAGCCGACACCAACGGCCGCATCGTACGGGTGACCGGCCCCGTCGTCGACGTCGAGTTCCCGCGCGGCTCGGTACCCGAGCTATTCAACGCTCTCAACGCGGAGATCACGTTCGAGGAGCTCAAGAAGACCCTGACACTCGAGGTTGCGCAGCACTTGGGCGACAACCTCGTTCGGGCAATCTCGCTGCAGCCCACCGACGGCCTCGTGCGCGGCGTTGAGGTCACTGACTCCGGAAAGTCGATCTCGGTGCCGGTCGGTGAGGGCGTCAAGGGGCACGTCTTCAACGCCTTGGGCGACTGCCTGGATAAGCCAGGGTACGGCGAGGAGTTCGACCACTGGTCAATCCACCGCAAACCGCCGCCGTTCGAGGAGCTCGAGCCCCGCACCGAGATGCTCGAGACGGGTCTGAAGGTCGTCGACCTGCTCACCCCGTACGTGCGTGGTGGCAAGATCGCACTGTTCGGCGGTGCGGGCGTGGGCAAGACGGTGCTGATCCAGGAGATGATCAACCGTATCGCCCGAAACTTCGGTGGCACTTCGGTTTTCGCCGGCGTCGGTGAGCGCACCCGTGAGGGCAACGACCTGTGGGTCGAACTCAAGGAAGCCGATGTGCTCAAGGACACCGCGCTGGTGTTCGGTCAGATGGACGAGCCGCCCGGCACCCGCATGCGGGTGGCCCTGTCCGCGCTGACCATGGCGGAGTGGTTCCGTGACGAGGCCGGCCAGGACGTGTTGCTGTTCATCGACAACATCTTCCGGTTCACCCAGGCCGGATCCGAGGTCTCGACGCTGCTCGGTCGTATGCCGTCCGCGGTGGGTTACCAGCCGACGCTGGCCGACGAGATGGGCGAGTTGCAGGAGCGCATCACCTCGACGCGAGGCAAGTCGATCACGTCGATGCAGGCCGTTTATGTGCCCGCCGACGACTACACCGACCCGGCGCCGGCGACGACATTCGCGCACCTGGACGCCACCACCGAGCTCTCTCGAAACGTGTTCTCCAAGGGCATCTTCCCCGCGGTGGACCCCCTGGCGTCGAGCTCGACCATTCTGGACCCGAGTGTTGTCGGTGACGAGCACTACCGCGTTGCCCAGGAAGTCATCCGAATCTTGCAGCGGTACAAGGACCTGCAGGACATCATCGCGATCCTCGGTATCGACGAGTTGTCCGAAGAGGACAAGCAGCTCGTTCAGCGTGCACGACGGATCGAGCGATTCCTGTCGCAGAACATGATGGCGGCCGAGCAGTTCACCGGTCAGCCCGGTTCGACGGTACCGCTGAAGGAGACCATCGAGGCGTTCGACCGCCTAACCAAGGGCGATTTCGACCACATCCCGGAGCAGGCGTTCTTCTTGATCGGCGGCCTGGACGACTTGGCGAAGAAGGCCGAAAGCTTTGGCGCCAAACTGGATTCCTGAGGCGTGAGCGAAAAGGCTCTGAAAGGCTCGTGGCATGGCGGATTTGAACGTTGAGATAGTCGCCGTCGATCGAAAGATCTGGTCGGGTGAGGCGACGTTTCTGTTCACCCGTACCACCGTCGGTGAGATCGGCATCCTGCCGCGGCACATCCCGCTGGTAGCGCAGTTGGTCGACGATGCAATGGTGCGCGTCGAACGAGACGGTGAAGACGATCTGCGGATCGCGGTGGACGGCGGATTTCTGTCCGTCACCGAGGAATCGGTGACAATCCTCGCCGAATCCGCCGAGTTCGAGTCGGAGATCGACGAAAGCGCCGCCAGAGAGGCTTCCGAGTCGGACGACCCGCGTATCGCCGCCAAGGGGCGCGCAAGGTTGCGCGCCGTCGGCGCGATCGACTAACCGCCTCGGTCCAGAGGATGAGCGCGCCCATGGTTGGGATGGTCGTGCTGGTCGTCGTGCTGGCGGGCGCCGTCGTCGCGCTGAGCTATCGATTGTGGAAGCTGCGCCAGGGCGGCACGGCGGGGATCATGCGAGACATTCCCGCGGTCGGAGGCCACGGCTGGCGCCATGGCGTAATCCGTTACCGCGGTGGGGAAGCCGCGTTCTACCGATTGTCCAGTCTGCGATTGTGGCCGGATCGACGGCTGAGCCGGCGAGGCGTCGAGATCGTCTCGAGGAGGGCGCCACGCGGCGACGAGTTCGACATCATGACCGACGAGATCGTCGTCATCGAGCTGCGTGACACCACCCAGGACCGCAGGTCCGGCTACGAGATCGCGCTCGACAAGGGCGCGTTGACGGCGTTTTTATCCTGGCTGGAGTCGCGTCCGTCGCCGCGGTCCCGCCGGCGCGGCCTCTAGCAGCGCCGCGTTGAGGCGATTCGGACCCCTGCTAGCTTCCGGCCGCCGGTTTCCAGAGCACATCACCGTCGGGGTTGGCCACCCGCGACAGGATGAACAGCAGATCCGAGAGGCGGTTCAGGTATTTCGCGGGCAGCACGCTGACCTGCCCGGGCGCGGCATCGACCGCGGCCCACGCCGACCGCTCGGCTCGGCGCACCACGGTGCGAGCGACGTGCAGAAACGCCGACAACGGCGAACCACCGGGCAGCACAAACGAATTCAGCTTCGGCAAGGGCTCGTTGTATGTGTCACACCACTTTTCGAGCCGATCGATGTAAGGCTGGGTGACCCGCAGCGGGGGATATTCCGGGTTGTCGACCACGGGGGTCGACAGATCCGCGCCGGCGTCGAACAAGTCGTTTTGAATCTGGCGCAATACGCTGGTGAGCTGCTCGTCGGGCCGGCCGACGGCGACCGCGACACCGATCGCCGCGTTGGCTTCGTCGCAATCGGCGTAGGCCACCAGCCGGGGATCGTTCTTGGAGACCCGGGAGAAGTCGCTCAATCCCGTGGTGCCGTCGTCGCCGGTTCGCGTGTAGATGCGAGTCAGGTGTACAGCCATGAGCAAACCGTACTCGGGTGTGGCTCGGCCGACTGACAAGGCGATACCGCTTCACTAGACTGACGCGGGTGGCTGAGCGATTCGTGGTGACCGGCGGCAACCGGTTGTCAGGCGAAGTCGCAGTAGGGGGCGCGAAAAACAGCGTGCTCAAGCTGATGGCCGCAACGCTGCTGGCCGAAGGCACCAGCACGATCACCAACTGCCCCGACATCCTGGACGTGCCGTTGATGGCCGAGGTGCTGCGCGGGCTGGGCGCGACCGTCGAACTGGACGGCGACGTCGCCCGCATCACCTCTCCGGACGAGCCGAAATATGACGCCGACTTCGCCGCGGTCCGGCAGTTTCGCGCGTCGGTGTGCGTGCTGGGACCGCTGGTCGGCCGGTGCAAGCGCGCCCGTGTCGCGCTGCCCGGTGGTGACGCGATCGGTTCGCGCCCACTGGACATGCATCAGGCCGGCCTGCGCCAGCTCGGCGCGCAATGCAACATCGAGCACGGATGCGTGGTGGCGCAGGCCGATACGCTGCGCGGCGCGGAGATTCAGCTGGAGTTCCCCTCGGTGGGAGCCACCGAGAACATTCTGATGGCCGCGGTCGTGGCCGAGGGCGTGACCGTCATCCACAACGCGGCACGCGAGCCCGACGTCGTCGACCTGTGCACGATGTTGAACCAGATGGGCGCGCAGATCGAAGGCGCCGGTTCGCCGACCATGACCATCACCGGCGTCCCGAAGCTGCACCCGACCGAGCATCGCGTCATCGGGGATCGCATCGTCGCCGCCACGTGGGGGATCGCTGCCGCGATCACCCGCGGTGACATTACGGTGACGGGCATCGACCCGGCACACCTGCAGGTGGTGCTGCACAAATTGCACGACGCCGGCGCCACCGTGACCCAGACCGACGACAGCTTCCGGGTGGCGCAGTACGAGCGCCCCAAGGCCGTCAACGTGGCGACCCTGCCATATCCCGGATTTCCGACAGACCTGCAGCCGATGGCCATCGCCTTGGCCTCGATCGCCGACGGCACCTCGATGATCACCGAGAACGTATTCGAGGCGCGCTTTCGGTTCGTCGAGGAAATGATTCGCTTGGGCGCCGATGCCCGCACCGACGGACACCATGCCGTCGTTCGGGGGCTGCCGCAATTGTCGAGCGCGCCGGTGTGGTGTTCGGACATCCGGGCCGGCGCGGGCCTGGTATTGGCCGGGCTTGTCGCCGACGGAGACACCGAGGTCCACGACGTGTTCCACATCGATCGCGGCTACCCGTTGTTCGTGGAAAACCTGGCGATTTTGGGAGCGGAGATCGAGCGGGTACAGTAACCAAAGTCAGTGCCCCACAAGCGCGGTCACCAACGCGAAGGTGGACGAGAGCGGGGCCTTGACTCCCTCGCTGGATTGGTACTAGCCTGGCACGGCTGCTCCCGAGACGGTCTCTAGCAGATCAAAACTGGGAGTTGACTTACCTGCCGGATCTGTATTAAGCTGGCAGGGTTGCCCCAAAACGGGCGAAACAAGTGTTGTTTGAGAACTCAATAGTGTGTTTGGTCTTTTTATTTGTTGTTGTTTTTTGACCATACTTCGCACCCCCCGTGTGTGGGTATGGTCGTTTTTTTGATGCCAGTTTTTGGTGTCTTTTTGTTAGGTCAGATTATCTCTGATTTGAAATTCACCTCGTTCTGCGAGGAGATTTTGTTTGGAGAGTTTGATCCTGGCTCAGGACGAACGCTGGCGGCGTGCTTAACACATGCAAGTCGAACGGAAAGGCCTCTTCGGAGGTACTCGAGTGGCGAACGGGTGAGTAACACGTGGGCAATCTGCCCTGCACTTCGGGATAAGCCTGGGAAACTGGGTCTAATACCGGATAGGACCTTTAGACGCATGTCTTTTGGTGGAAAGCTTTTGCGGTGTGGGATGGGCCCGCGGCCTATCAGCTTGTTGGTGGGGTGATGGCCTACCAAGGCGACGACGGGTAGCCGGCCTGAGAGGGTGTCCGGCCACACTGGGACTGAGATACGGCCCAGACTCCTACGGGAGGCAGCAGTGGGGAATATTGCACAATGGGCGCAAGCCTGATGCAGCGACGCCGCGTGGGGGATGACGGCCTTCGGGTTGTAAACCTCTTTCACCATCGACGAAGGTCCGGGTTTTCTCGGATTGACGGTAGGTGGAGAAGAAGCACCGGCCAACTACGTGCCAGCAGCCGCGGTAATACGTAGGGTGCGAGCGTTGTCCGGAATTACTGGGCGTAAAGAGCTCGTAGGTGGTTTGTCGCGTTGTTCGTGAAATCTCACGGCTTAACTGTGAGCGTGCGGGCGATACGGGCAGACTAGAGTACTGCAGGGGAGACTGGAATTCCTGGTGTAGCGGTGGAATGCGCAGATATCAGGAGGAACACCGGTGGCGAAGGCGGGTCTCTGGGCAGTAACTGACGCTGAGGAGCGAAAGCGTGGGGAGCGAACAGGATTAGATACCCTGGTAGTCCACGCCGTAAACGGTGGGTACTAGGTGTGGGTTTCCTTCCTTGGGATCCGTGCCGTAGCTAACGCATTAAGTACCCCGCCTGGGGAGTACGGCCGCAAGGCTAAAACTCAAAGGAATTGACGGGGGCCCGCACAAGCGGCGGAGCATGTGGATTAATTCGATGCAACGCGAAGAACCTTACCTGGGTTTGACATGCACAGGACGCGTCTAGAGATAGGCGTTCCCTTGTGGCCTGTGTGCAGGTGGTGCATGGCTGTCGTCAGCTCGTGTCGTGAGATGTTGGGTTAAGTCCCGCAACGAGCGCAACCCTTGTCTCATGTTGCCAGCGGGTAATGCCGGGGACTCGTGAGAGACTGCCGGGGTCAACTCGGAGGAAGGTGGGGATGACGTCAAGTCATCATGCCCCTTATGTCCAGGGCTTCACACATGCTACAATGGCCGGTACAAAGGGCTGCGATGCCGTAAGGTTAAGCGAATCCTTTTAAAGCCGGTCTCAGTTCGGATTGGGGTCTGCAACTCGACCCCATGAAGTCGGAGTCGCTAGTAATCGCAGATCAGCAACGCTGCGGTGAATACGTTCCCGGGCCTTGTACACACCGCCCGTCACGTCATGAAAGTCGGTAACACCCGAAGCCAGTGGCCTAACCTTTTGGAGGGAGCTGTCGAAGGTGGGATCGGCGATTGGGACGAAGTCGTAACAAGGTAGCCGTACCGGAAGGTGCGGCTGGATCACCTCCTTTCTAAGGAGCACCACGAAAAGCACTCCAATTGGTGGAGTGCGAGCCGTGAGGGGTTCTCGTCTGTAGTGGACGAAAACCGGGTGCACAACAGCAAATGATTGCCAGACACACTATTGGGCCCTGAGACAACACTCGGTCGATCCGTGTGGAGTCCCTCCATCTTGGTGGTGGGGTGTGGTGTTTGAGTATTGGATAGTGGTTGCGAGCATCTAGATGAACGCGTGGTCCTTCGTGACCGGCGTGTTCATCGAAATGTGTAATTTCTTTTTTAACTCTTGTGTGTAAGTAAGTGTTTAAGGGCGCATGGTGGATGCCTTGGCATCGAGAGCCGATGAAGGACGTGGGAGGCTGCGATATGCCTCGGGGAGCTGTCAACCAAGCATTGATCCGAGGATTTCCGAATGGGGAAACCCAGCACGAGTGATGTCGTGTTACCCGTATCTGAATATATAGGGTGCGGGAGGTAACGCGGGGAAGTGAAACATCTCAGTACCCGTAGGAGAAGAAAACAATTGTGATTCCGTCAGTAGTGGCGAGCGAACGCGGAACAGGCTAAACCGCACGCATGTATAACCGGGTAGGGGTTGTGTGCGCGGTGTTGTGGGATTGATATGTCTCAGCTCTACCTGGCTGAGGGGTAGTCAGAAAGTGTCGTGGTTAGCAGAAATGGCCTGGGATGGCCTGCCGTAGACGGTGAGAGCCCGGTACGCGAAAACCCGTCACCTACCTAGTATCAACTCCCGAGTAGCAGCGGGCCCGTGGAATCTGCTGTGAATCTGCCGGGACCACCCGGTAAGCCTAAATACTTCTCGATGACCGATAGCGGATTAGTACCGTGAGGGAATGGTGAAAAGTACCCCGGGAGGGGAGTGAAATAGTACCTGAAACCGTGTGCCTACAATCCGTCAAAGCCTCCTCGTGGGGTGATGGCGTGCCTTTTGAAGAATGAGCCTGCGAGTCAGGGACACGTCGCGAGGTTAACCCGTGCGGGGTAGCCGCAGCGAAAGCGAGTCTGAATAGGGCGCATCCCCTTTGGGGTGTAGTGGCGTGTTCTGGACCCGAAGCGGAGTGATCTACCCATGGCCAGGGTGAAGCGCGGGTAAGACCGCGTGGAGGCCCGAACCCACTTAGGTTGAAGACTGAGGGGATGAGCTGTGGGTAGGGGTGAAAGGCCAATCAAACTCCGTGATAGCTGGTTCTCCCCGAAATGCATTTAGGTGCAGCGTTGCGTGGTTCACCACGGAGGTAGAGCTACTGGATGGCCGATGGGCCCTACTAGGTTACTGACGTCAGCCAAACTCCGAATGCCGTGGTGTAAAGCGTGGCAGTGAGACGGCGGGGGATAAGCTCCGTACGTCGAAAGGGAAACAGCCCAGATCGCCGGCTAAGGCCCCTAAGCGTGTGCTAAGTGGAAAAGGATGTGTAGTCGCAGAGACAACCAGGAGGTTGGCTTAGAAGCAGCCACCCTTGAAAGAGTGCGTAATAGCTCACTGGTCAAGTGATTATGCGCCGATAATGTAGCGGGGCTCAAGCACACCGCCGAAGCCGCGGCACATTCACGTCTACGTGAATGTGGGTAGGGGAGCGTCCCTCATTCAGCGAAGCCTCCGGGTAACCGGTGGTGGAGGGTGGGGGAGTGAGAATGCAGGCATGAGTAGCGATAAGGCAAGTGAGAACCTTGCCCGCCGTAAGACCAAGGGTTCCTGGGCCAGGCCAGTCCGCCCAGGGTGAGTCGGGACCTAAGGCGAGGCCGACAGGCGTAGTCGATGGACAACGGGTTGATATTCCCGTACCCGTGTATAGGCGTCCCTGATGAATCAGCGGTACTAACCACCCAAAACCGGATCGACCATTCCCCTTCGGGGGCATGGAGTTTCGGGGCTGCGTGGGACCTTCGCTGGTAGTAGTCAAGCGATGGGGTGACGCAGGAAGGTAGCCGTACCAGTCAGTGGTAATACTGGGGCAAGCCCGTAGGGAGAGCGATAGGCAAATCCGTCGCTCATTAATCCCGAGAGGTGATGCATAGCCGATTGAGGCGAATTCGGTGATCCTCTGCTGCCAAGAAAAGCCTCTAGCGAGCACATACACGGCCCGTACCCCAAACCAACACAGGTGGTCAGGTAGAGAATACCAAGGCGTACGAGATAACTATGGTTAAGGAACTCGGCAAAATGCCCCCGTAACTTCGGGAGAAGGGGGGCCGGAATACCGTGAACACCCTTGCGGTGGGAGCGGGATTCGGCCGCAGAAACCAGTGGGTAGCGACTGTTTACTAAAAACACAGGTCCGTGCGAAGTCGCAAGACGATGTATACGGACTGACGCCTGCCCGGTGCTGGAAGGTTAAGAGGACCCGTTAACCGTAAGGTGAAGCGGAGAATTTAAGCCCCAGTAAACGGCGGTGGTAACTATAACCATCCTAAGGTAGCGAAATTCCTTGTCGGGTAAGTTCCGACCTGCACGAATGGCGTAACGACTTCCCAACTGTCTCAACCATAGACTCGGCGAAATTGCACTACGAGTAAAGATGCTCGTTACGCGCGGCAGGACGAAAAGACCCCGGGACCTTCACTACAACTTGGTATTGGTGTTCGGTACGGTTTGTGTAGGATAGGTGGGAGACTGTGAAGTGCAGACGCCAGTTTGTATGGAGTCGTTGTTGAAATACCACTCTGATCGTATTGGACACCTAACGTCGAACCCTTATCGGGTTCACGGACAGTGCCTGGCGGGTAGTTTAACTGGGGCGGTTGCCTCCTAAAATGTAACGGAGGCGCCCAAAGGTTCCCTCAACCTGGACGGCAATCAGGTGTTGAGTGTAAGTGCACAAGGGAGCTTGACTGCGAGACTTACAAGTCAAGCAGGGACGAAAGTCGGGACTAGTGATCCGGCACCTCTGAGTGGAAGGGGTGTCGCTCAACGGATAAAAGGTACCCCGGGGATAACAGGCTGATCTTCCCCAAGAGTCCATATCGACGGGATGGTTTGGCACCTCGATGTCGGCTCGTCGCATCCTGGGGCTGGAGCAGGTCCCAAGGGTTGGGCTGTTCGCCCATTAAAGCGGCACGCGAGCTGGGTTTAGAACGTCGTGAGACAGTTCGGTCTCTATCCGCCGCGCGCGTCAGAAACTTGAGGAAACCTGTCCCTAGTACGAGAGGACCGGGACGGACGAACCTCTGGTATACCAGTTGTCCCACCAGGGGCACGGCTGGATAGCCACGTTCGGACAGGATAACCGCTGAAAGCATCTAAGCGGGAAACCTTCTCCAAGATCAGGTTTCTCACCCTTTTAGAGGGATAAGGCCCCCCGCAGACCACGGGTTCGATAGGCCAGACCTGGAAGCCCAGTAATGGGTGCAGGGAACTGGCACTAACCGGCCGAAAACTTACCAACACACAATCGCAACCACAGTCCAATTCACGGCAGCAATGCCGCGAACACCGCACCCCCCACCAAACAAATTTAAATAGAGTTACGGCGGCCACAGCGACAGGGAAACGCCCGGTCCCATTCCGAACCCGGAAGCTAAGCCTGTCAGCGCCGATGATACTGCCCATACGGGTGGAAAAGTAGGACACCGCCGAACATACACAAAAACACCCCCGGCAACGGGGGTGTTTTTGCATGCGCAATTAGTCGAAAAGTGTCAAAGTCACCCGTTGCTTTTCTAATTCGAGCAATGTGCGCTTTCGGCCGAGCCCGCCGCCGAAGCCCGTGAGGCTTCCATTGGCACCGATGACGCGATGGCAGGGAACGACGATGGCGATCGGGTTGTGGCCGTTGGCCAACCCGACGGCGCGGGCGGCGCCCGGCGCTCCGATCTGCTCGGCGATTTCGCCGTACGAGCGCGTTTCGCCGTAAGGAATGGTCAGCAGCGCCCGCCATACTCGGCGCTGAAATTCGGTGCCGCGCAGGTCGAGCTCGACATCAAAATTCGTCAGCTCGCCGGCGAAATACGCGGCGAGTTGTTCGACAGCCTCACCGAACGCCCGGGGGTTCGGTGACCAGCCGGCGCGGCTCGGTTCATAGGTCTGGTCGACCATTCGCAGATTGGTCAGCACGGAGCCGCGACCGGCCAGGGTCAGCAGCCCGATCGGGCTGTCGATGGTGCGGTACTCGATCATGTGCGCACTCCTCTCCCCGCAAGCGGGAGGTGCCCCCGCATCGCTTCGTCCCCCGCAAGCGGGAGGTCTCCCCCCGCTGCCTCGTCGCCGGCGCGGATCATGCGACCTCCTGTGGCGGCCAATGGTTTACCGGATGCTCGAGAGTGGTCCAAAGGTATTGGGTGGCATAGGAACGCCACGGTCGCCACCGCGCGGCGCGTGCGGCGAGGGACCGTTCGTCGGACGGCAGGCCCAGCTGTTCGGCGGCCAGGCGCACGCCCAGATCGCTGGCGGGAAACGCGTCGGGATCGCCGAGGCCGCGCATCGCGATGACCTCCGCGGTCCACGGGCCCACCCCGGGCAGGGCGAGCAGTTGCGTTCGGGCCCTTTCCCAGTCGCACCCGGGGCTCAGCACCACACTGCCGTCGGCGAGGCCGGCGACCAAAGCGCTCAGGGTTCGTTGCCGGGCCCTGGGCACCGCCAGATGAACCGGATCGATCTCGGCCAACTGCTCGACGGACGGGAAGGTGTGGGTCAGCGATCCCTCCCGATCGTCGATCGGCTGCCCATAGGCAGCGACCAGGCGGCCCGCATGGGTGCTCGCCGCCTTGGTGGACACCTGCTGGCCCAGCACCGCACGCACCGCGAGCTCGGCCTCGTCGACCGTGCGCGGAATTCGCTGTCCGGGCGCCTTGGCTACGACGGCGGCGAACTCGTCGTCCGCGCCGAGCGCATCGTCCACGGCTTGCGGGTCGGCATCGAGGTCCAGCAGACGCCGGCAGCGCGCGATGGCCGTCGTCAGATCGCGAAAGTCGTCGAGCACGAGCACGCAACGGACGTGATCGAGGGCGGGCGTCAGGGCGACGATCGCGTTGCCGAACGGCAGGCGCAGGCTGCGCCGATAGGCGCCATCGCGGATCTCCTCACAACCGGGAACCGTGCCCGCCGCCAGATGACCGAAGACACCGGCGTACGCGAAGGGCGTGCGCACCGGGAGCCGGAGGCTCACCGTGCCAGGCGAATTCGGGGCCGACGCGGCGCGTGTCACCGCGCGCCGCCGCAGCGCGCTCGGTGTGTTCTCGAACACCGAGCGCACGGTGTCGTTGAACTGACGGATGCTGGAAAAGCCCGCGGCGAATGCGACGTCGCCGAACGGCAGATCCGTCGTCTCGATCAGCACGCGCGCGGTTTGCGCCCGTTGCGCGCGGGCCAGGGCTAGCGGGCCGGCCCCCACCTCGGCCTGCAGGAGGCGCTCCAGCTGCCGGGTGGTGTAACCGAGTTCGGCGGCCAGGCCGGTGACTCCCGCACGGTCCACCGCGCCGTCGGCGATCAGCCGCATCGTTCGCGCCACGATGTCATCCCGCACGTTCCATTCCGGAGACCCCGGGGAGGCGTCGGGGCGGCACCGCTTGCACGCGCGGAAGCCGGCGCGCTGCGCGGCCGCCGCGGTCGGATAAAACCGCACGTTCCGGGCGAACGGTGGCCGCACCGGGCAGCTGGGCCGGCAATAGATCCGGGTGGTCAGCACCGCGGTGACGAACCAGCCGTCGAACCGGGCGTCCTTCGACTGGACGGCGCGGTAGCAGCGTTCGAAATCGTCGTGCACGGTTCCACACTTACACCCAGCCCCCGACAAAACTGGCGGAAAAGCGACATCGTCGTGGGATGCACCCGCGCGACCTATTCAACCTGGTGGGCGGCGCACCATCCGATGCGCCTTTCTCGTCCATTCGAGCTATTTCCAGCGCGCGATGGTATTAACTGTGACGCAACTCGCTGGCTCCTTTGCTATCGCCCGAACCGGGGTGAGCGAGTTCGGGGAAAGGCGAACCGATGACGCGGCTAGCGACGTGGTGGGCGCAAGACGACCACTTCGATTGGCTGACAGGTTATTTGCAGGCCCACGGGCTCAGCACGAGCACCCGCAGGGTTCTCGCCGTGGTGGCGTCCTCGTTGGTATTGGTGCCCGTCAACGTGCTGTACGGGCCCGTCCCGTTGTATCCGCGTGTGGCGCTGGCGGTTTCGGTCGTCGCCGCCGTCTTGGGGCTGGGCATGGCGGCGTTGTGGTTGAGCGGGTGGCCCACCCGACGACAGTCCATCTTCTACATCCTGACCGGCGCCATATCCATTGGTGGCGGTTGTCTGTGGCAGCCTCAGCCACTCGTCGGGCTGATGTCGTGCTCGGCGTTATCGGTCACCGGCGGCTACATCGCGTTCTTCCACACGGTCCGGCTCATGGCGCTAAATTTCGTTCTGGCCAGCGCGATCGGGGCCTGGCAGGCGGTGCGGCTGGCCGCCAGCGGACAGACCCTGCTGGCCTTCACCGGTTACTTTCTGGTCCTGGAACTCAACGTGGTCGTGCCGCTAGCCATCCAGGTCGTGGTGCGCGCGCTGTGGATGGACCTCTTGCGCGCCAACCGTGACCCGCTGACCGGTCTGCTGAACCGGAGAGCCTGCGACCGGGCCATTGTCGGCCGAATGCTGGCCGGCGCCCATCACATGTTTCTGGCGGTCGCCATGGTCGATCTCGACCGCTTCAAAGAGCTCAACGACAGTCGCGGACACGCCGCCGGCGACGAGGCGCTGATCGCTGTGGCGGGCACCTTGACCACCGCGTGCGGCGAGACCGCTGTGGTCGGGCGAGTCGGCGGGGAGGAATTCCTGGTCGCCGACATCGTGACGACAGAACAGCTGCCGGACTGGGGTCGGCAGCTCTGCGACGCCGTGGCCGGGGTGGACGTGTCGGTGACCGCCAGCGTCGGAATCGCCACGCTGGCGCTGAGCAACGTGGTCTCGGACTACGCCGAGCACGCGTTTCACCAGTTGGTCGCCCATGCCGACACCGCGATGTACGAGGCCAAGCGGTGTGGCGGTAATCAGACCCGTCACCACCAGATCGCGGTCTGAGCGGTACCCGCGGGGCGCGTTGCGTTCAGCTGATCGGATCCTTCGGCGAGTGGTGTTCTACCGCCGCGGCGGCCGCGATGAAGTCGCGTGCCGAGCGAGACAGCGGTCGATCGGAATTCCAGATCATGCCGACATCGCGATAGGCGTCGGCGTCGGCCAGCCGCAGCACCCGCACCCCCGGCGCGTACTCGCTGCCGTCGATGGGCACCAGACTGACGCCCAGTCCCGCGGCGACTAGGCCGGCGACCGTCGTGAGGGTCGGGGCCTCCAATCCGATGCGGGGCCGAAACTGCGCTGCCGCACAGAGCTCGTCGAGCAGTCCCCGCATGCCGAATCCGCGGTGCATCGTCACGAAGCGCTCGTCGGCCAGATCGATCATGGACACCGCCGCACCGTGCGAAAAGCGGTGGTCCTGGGGCACGGCGATGCCCAGCCGTTGACGAAACAGGCTGCGCCAGGCCAGCGTTCGTTTGCGCGGCCGTGGCGATACCACGCCGATGTCGACGACTCCGGACCGCACGCGATCGCCGATCGACTCGGCGGGCCCTTCCTCCAGCGCGAACGTCACCCGCGGTGACGATTCCCCGAACTTCGCGATCAACCTCGGAACCACCGTCGATCCGAACGAGCTCAGAAAGGCCAACCGGATCTCGCTGACGGCCGGGTTTGTCAGGTCATCGATCTCGCGCCGGGCCGAGTCGAGCTCGAGCTGGGCCCGCCGCGCGTGCTCATAGAAGATCCGGCCGTACGTGTTGAGGGCAAGGCGCCTGCCGTGCCGGTCGAACAGCGGCGTCCCCACCTGCTGTTCCAGGCGCGCCAGCATCCGGGTCAGCGTCGGCTGGGCGACATGGAGCTGCTGTGCCGCCGCCGTGACGTGCTGCAATTCGGCGAGTGTGATGAACCACTCGTAGTCGCCGTCCGACATGCAACCACCTCTGCTTATGTGTTTCACGCATCATAAGCACCGAAATAATTCATTTCCTTTTCAGCTGCACGGCCCGAAGCATTGTTGGCATGCCTCACGTCGTCGCGCATCGGGCCGGATCCAGGGGATATCGGCGCATGACGATCGCGCTGTACGGTGCCGGCCTGTCCAGTTTCGCCGCCATGTACTGCACGCAGGCGCTGCTCCCGGCATTGTCGGCGTCCTACCGGATCACGCCGGCGACCGCGGCGTTGACGGTTTCGCTGACGACGGGCATGTTGGCGCTGTCGATCATTCCGGCGAGCGTGCTGTCCGAGCGCTACGGACGCATCACCGTGATGCTGACGTCGGGCATAGCGTCCAGCGTTATCGGGCTGTTGCTGCCGCTGAGTCCCACCCTCGGCGTGCTACTGGCCGGCCGCGCGCTGCATGGCGTCGCGCTGGCCGGTATACCGGCGGTCGCCATGGCATTCCTGGCCGAGGAGGTGCACGCCTCGTCGCTCGGTTCGGCGATGGGCCGCTACGTCGCGGGCACCACGGTGGGAGGGCTGGTCGGGCGGATCGTGCCGTCCCTGGTCGTCGACGTCAGCAATTGGCGGGTCGCGCTGTTGGTGTGCTCGGTGATGACGCTTGCCGGCACGGTCGTGTTCGCCCTGTTGGTGCCCCGGTCGCAGTTCTTCAGCCCGAAGGCGGCGAGCGTGCGCGACACTGTGCGCAACCTTGCCGCACATGTGCGAAACCCCGTGCTGCTGAAGCTGTTTGCCTTGGGTTCGGTGGTGATGGGGGCGTTCGTCACGGTGTACAACTACCTCGGATACCGGCTGACGGACCGGCCCTTCGGATTGGCATCCTCGGTGGTCGGGCTGTTGTTCGTGCTGTACCTGGTGGGCACCTGGACGTCGGTGGTGGCCGGGCGGCTCGCGGACCGCAGGGGCCGCCGGCTCGTGCTCGGCTCGGCATTGCCGATCACCGTGGCCGGCCTGCTGCTCACCGTCCCGCACGCGCTGGCCGTCATCGTCATCGGTGTCGGCGTGTTCACCGGCGGCTTCTTCGCCGCGCACACCGTCGCCAGCGGCTGGGTGGGTGCGGTGGCGCAGCGCGACCGCGCGGAGGCCTCGGCGCTGTACCTGTTCAGCTACTACCTGGGCGGATCGGTGGCCGGCGCCTTGGGCGGCGTCGTGTACGGCAGCGGCGGCTGGCCGGCGACCGTGTTGTTCGTGGGCGGGCTGCTGGCGGCCGGTACCTTGCTCGTCGCAATGTTAGTGCGGCAGACGGCAACTCGGCCCGATGCGCGCCTGGCCGTCGCCGTCGCCCGATGAACCGCTAGGCCTGCGCCTCAGCCGGGAGGCGTTCCGACGCACACGCCACCGGCGCAGGCACCCGCACCGCCCGGTCCCGCCGACGCCCCGGCACCCGGGACGCCCGCGCTGGCCCCGCCGGGTCCGGCGCCGGCCCCCGAACCGCCCGGTCCGGCGGTGGTCGCACCGCCCGGCCCGACGCCCGGTCCACCGCCGCCCGGTCCGCCGGTCCCCGGCGCCGTCGGAGCGGTTGTCGTGACGCTCGCCGGCGTCGTGACGGTGGTGGTGACGGTCGACGTGCCGGGGTTCTTGTTGTCCTTGCCCGAGCTGCAACCCGCGGTCAACGAACTCAAGGCGATCGCCGCGGCGATTCCCGCGGCGACCGAAACACGGGTGACTCCACTACCGGTCATGCGCAAACCAATCTCTGAGGGGTCAGTTCTTGTGTCCCTCTACCCATTTCGGTCTGATATCAACCGTGTCCGGCCGACGGGTCGTCCACCGCGACGGGCACCGCCAGTCGGGTGGGACGCTCATGGCCGCGCAGGGTCACGCTGTCGCCCAGAGACCAACGCGCCCGCTCGGTTTCGCTGGCGCGCTCGATCGCGTCGGCCGTCGCGAGCAGCCGGCTCGCGTGCGCCTTGGCCAGCTCGCACAGCCGGGCCGCCTCGTTGACCGGCTCACCGATCACGGTGTATTCGAAGCGCTCCCTGGCACCGACGTTTCCGGCCACGGCTTGGCCGGCCGCCACGCCGATGCCCGCCGACAGCTCAGACATTTCGTTGGCCAGCCGTTCGGAGATGCTGCGCCCGGCGGCAAGGGCCGCGTCTTCCGGTGAATCAAGGCGGTTGGGAGCCCCGAAGATCGCCAGCGTCGCATCGCCCTCGAACTTGTTGACCAGCCCGCAATAACGGTCCACCTCTTCGACGACGATCCCGAAAAATTGGTTGAGCACGGCCACCACCTCGGCCGGCGGGCGGCTGGTCACCAACTGGGTGGAGCCGATGATGTCGATGAATACGACTGCGACATGGCGTTCTTCGCCGCCCAGCTTCGGCTTCTCGCGTTCGGCGGCCAGGGCCACTTCGCGCCCCACGTGGCGGCCGAAGAGGTCGCGAACGCGTTCGCGCTCGCGCAGTCCGTTGACCATCGCGTTGAAGCCGCGCTGCAGCTCGCCGAGTTCGGTGCCGTCGAATACCACCAATTCGCCGCGCAGATCACCCTTTTCGACGCGCTGAAGCGCGGCCCGCACCACGCGCACCGGTGTCGCGGTCAGCCACGCCAGGATCCACATCAGGATGCAGCCGAAGATCAGCGCCGCCGACGACACGATCAGGACACCGACTGCGAACTGGGTCTGGGTGAGATTGTTCAGCCAGATCTCGAACAGCGTCAAGAGCGCGATGCCGATGACCGGAACACCTGAACCGAGGAACCACACCGTCATGGTCCGGCCCATGATCCCGGCCGCCAGCCGACGGGGCGGCGGACCGGCCTCGAGCGCCTGAGCCGCCACCGGACGCAACGCGAACTCGGCGAGCAGATAACTGCCGGTGGCCACCAGCACACCGCAGAAACTCACCCCGACCAGGAAGCGGGGGATGAACATCGTGTTGACCAGGCCGTAGAGGACCGAATACAGCACCGCCCCGGTTCCCCACAGGACGAGGTCGACCAACGCGATCCGCCACGGGGCGATGAACGTGTTGCGTTCGTCCTCGGGCGTCGGCGCGCGCTCCTCGATGGCCCACCGCAACGCCAGCACGGTCCTGCGGGTGATCCAAAACGTGCCCAGCGTCAGCGCCAGCAGGATGTAGGCCGGTGACACCCCGAACGTGAGCCACGCCGGTGCGTCGTCGAAGATGCTCGGTACCGGGATGGCGACTGTGACCAAGATCAGCCCCGCGACGATCCCGACCAGGTTCGCCCCCAGCACCAGGACGGTCATGATGATCTGGATGCGTACCCGGCGACGGCCCTGGCTTTCCGACACCCGCCCCAGCAGCAGGGAGCCGTACGCGGGCGTGGCCGGCAGACGGCCGCTCTGACGGGTGACCCGCTCGAGCACCCGGCCTATTCGCTGCGCCACGGACTGGTTGGCCGACATGGTGGCGTCAGCCTAATTTGTCGGCGACGCTCTAAGGTGAGTCGGGTGCGTCTAGTGATCGCTCAATGCACCGTGGACTATGTCGGCCGGCTCACCGCGCATCTGCCCTCCGCACGCAGGTTGTTGTTGTTCAAGGCCGACGGATCGGTCAGCGTGCACGCCGACGACCGCGCCTACAAGCCGCTGAACTGGATGAGCCCGCCGTGCTGGCTGACCGAGGAGCCCGGTGATCAATCGCCGGTGTGGGTGGTCGAGAACAAGGCGGGCGAGCAACTGCGCATCACCGTCGAGGAGATCGAACACGACTCCAGCCACGAACTCGGCGTCGACCCCGGCCTGGTCAAGGACGGCGTCGAAGCGCACCTGCAGGCGCTGCTCGCCGAGCACGTGCAACTGCTCGGCGAGGGATACACGCTGGTTCGCCGCGAGTACATGACGGCCATCGGTCCGGTCGATCTGCTGTGCCGCGACGAACACGGGGGCTCGGTGGCGGTGGAGATCAAGCGGCGCGGCGAGATCGACGGCGTCGAACAACTCACCCGGTACCTGGAATTGCTCAACCGCGACACCGTGCTCGCGCCGGTCCGGGGAGTGTTCGCCGCCCAGCAGATCAAACCGCAGGCCCGCACGCTCGCCACCGATCGCGGTATCCGTTGTCTGACATTGGATTACGACAAGATGCGCGGCATGGACAGTGACGAGTACCGGCTCTTCTGACGGTTCGCCACTACACTGACCGGATGGCTCGGCGCCGCCCCCCGCCACGTCGGCAGCGGCCGTTGGCGCCGCCCCCGGCCCTGCGGCGGGTGGAGGTCGGCCCGGACGGCCACGAGTACGAGGTTCGGCCCGTACCGGCGGCCCGGGCGGCCAAGACCTATCGGTGTCCCGGCTGCGACCACGAAATACGTTCCGGCTCAGCGCATCTGGTGGTATGGCCCACCGATTCGACGCTCGCAGGCGGCCCCGGACAGGTGGAGGACCGCCGGCATTGGCACACGCCGTGCTGGACGCACCGCGCTACCCGCGGTCCGACCAGGAAGTGGTCGTGAGGGTCGGCGTCTCAGGCGGCCGGCTCGACGAGCTCGATCAGGACTCCGCCACCGTCCTTGGGGTGGATGAAGTTGATCCGCGAGTTTGCCGTGCCGCGCCGGGGCGCGTCGTAGATCAGCCGCACACCCTGCTCGCGCAGCTGGGCGACCAAGGCGTCGAGGTCGCTGACCCGAACGGCCATCTGCTGGATGCCCGGCCCGCGCTTGTCGAGGAACTTGGCGATCGTCGAGGACTCGTCGATCGGGGCCATCAACTGGATCTGTGCGGTGCCCGCCGGAGCGCCGCGCACAGCCAGCATGGCTTCGCGGATTCCCTGCTCCTCGTTGACTTCCTCGTGCACCAGGATCATCCCGAGGGTGTCGTGGTACCAGTCGATGGCGGCGTCCAGGTCGGCGACTGCGATGCCGACGTGATCGATCGCCGTCACCAATGAGGTGGCCAGGATCTGACGGGCGTCAACTTGATCGGTCGTCATCACATAACGGTAACCTGGCGGCAAAGATTGCGCTTCCCCGGGAGGCCGAACCGGCCGTCGGCGCAGAATTAGGAGAGTGTCATGACGACGTCGGTGATCGTTGCTGGAGCACGGACACCCATCGGCAAGCTGATGGGTTCGCTGAAGGACTTTTCGGCCAGCGATCTGGGGGCGATCGCGATCGCCGGGGCGCTGGAAAAGGCGTTCCCAAATGTTCAAGAGCCGGGTTCGCTGGTCGACTACGTGATCATGGGCCAGGTGTTGACGGCCGGGGCCGGCCAGATGCCGGCACGCCAGGCGGCCGTGGCGGCCGGGATCGGCTGGGACGTTCCGGCGTTGACCATCAACAAGATGTGTCTGTCCGGCATCGACTCCATCGCGCTGGCTGACCAGCTCATTCGCGCCGGGGAGTTCGACGTCGTGGTGGCCGGCGGCCAAGAGTCCATGACCAAGGCGCCGCACCTGCTGATGGACAGCCGCTCGGGCTACAAGTACGGCGATGTGACGGTGCTGGACCACATGGCCTACGACGGCCTGCACGACGTGTTCACCGACCAGCCGATGGGCGCGCTCACCGAGCAGCGCAACGACGTCGACCAGTTCACCCGGCAGGAGCAGGACGAGTTCGCTGCCCGGTCGCACCAGAAGGCCGCCGCGGCATGGAAGGACGGCGTCTTCACCGACGAAGTGGTGCCGGTCAACATCCCGCAGCGCAAAGGCGATCCGCTGCAGTTCACCGAGGACGAGGGGATCCGCGCCAACACCACCGCCGAGTCGCTGGCCGGCCTCAAGCCGGCCTTCCGCCGTGACGGCACCATCACCGCCGGATCGGCCTCCCAGATCTCCGATGGCGCCGCCGCGGTGGTGGTGATGAGCAAGGCCAAGGCACAGGAGCTGGGGCTGAGCTGGCTGGCAGAGATCGGTGCGCACGGCGTGGTGGCCGGGCCGGATTCCACGCTGCAGTCGCAGCCGGCCAACGCGATCAGGAAGGCGATCGCCCGTGAGGGCATCTCCGTCGACCAGCTCGACGTCATCGAGATCAACGAGGCGTTCTCCGCGGTGGCGCTGGCCTCGACCCGCGAACTGGGCGTGAATCCCGACCTGGTCAACGTCAACGGCGGCGCGATCGCCGTCGGGCATCCGATCGGGATGTCGGGAGCGCGGATCACTCTGCACGCCGCCCTGGAATTGTCGCGACGCGGCTCCGGATACGCCGTCGCGGCGCTGTGTGGGGCCGGCGGACAGGGCGACGCGCTGATTCTGCGCGCGGGTTAGCCGCCCGATCGGACGTTTGCCGACGTTGCTGGCGCGGCGCGCCGGTGGCCGATTGTGATCTTCGTCATATTTGCCGATCACGGGGCTTTTCGGTGGGCGTTTTCGGCCCGCTGCGTCGCCGTCTGAGCGGCTCCGCCACCGGGTGGATGGGTAGCCCGTCCGCATGACAAACTTGACGGCGTGACTCGTCCGCGACCTCCTATCGGCCCCGCCCTGGCTGGTGCGGTCGATCTCTCCGGTCTCAAGCAACGGGCCCAGCCCGCGGCCGGCCCAGCCGCAGGGGCCACACAGTCAGCCGCCGACGGTGACCCCGGCATCATCGCGGTCACCGAGGCCAATTTCGAGGCCGAAGTCTTGCTGCGGTCCGAGGAAGTGCCCGTCGTGGTGTTGTTGTGGTCGCCGCGCAGCGATGCGTGTGTCCAGCTGCTCGACACGTTCGCCGGGCTGGCCGCCCAGGACAATGGCAAGTGGTCGTTGACCACGGTCAACGTCGACGTCGCGCCCCGGGTGGCGCAGATATTCGGTGTCGATGCCGTCCCGACCGTGGTGGCATTGGCCGCCGGGCAGCCGATCTCGAGTTTTCAGGGGATGCAGCCGACCGAGCAGTTGCGCGGCTGGCTGGATCAGATTCTCTCGGCGACCGCCGGAAAGCTTAGGGGCCCAAGCGGTTCCGCGGAGGCCGAGGCGGTCGACCCGGAGCTGGCCGCGGCCCGCCAGCAGCTGGAAGACGGCGACTTCGAGGCGGCTAAGACGTCGTATCAGTCGATCCTGGACGCCAATCCGGCCAACGCCGAAGCCAAGGGCGCGATCCGGCAGATCGAATTCCTCACGCGCGCAACCGCGCAACGCCCGGACGCCGTTGCCGTGGCCGACGCCGCGCCCGGTGACATCGAAGCCGCCCTCGCGGCGGCCGACGTGCAAATCCTCAACCAGGAGGTCGGACCCGCCTTCGATCGCCTGATTGCTTTGGTGCGCAGCACATCCGGCGACGACCGCACCCGAGTGCGCACCAGGTTGGTCGAGCTTTTCGAGCTCTTCGACCCGACTGACCCCGAGGTCGTCGCCGGGCGGCGCAACCTCGCCAACGCGCTGTACTGAGGTTTACTCGGGGGCCAGCCACAGCGCCGACGTGGGCGGCAGCACCAGCAGTGCCGAGGCCGGCCGGCCGTGCCAGGGGTCTTCCGTGGCGTCCACCCCGCCCATGTTTCCGATCCCCGTTCCGTTGTAGGCCGTCGCGTCGGTGTTGAGCACCTCGCGCCACCGGCCGGCCGAGGGCAGGCCCAATCGGTATCCGCCGTGCTCGGCGCCCGCGAAGTTGAACACGCAAGCCATCACCGAGCCGTCCTTGCCGTACCGCAGGAAGCTCAGCACGTTGTTGCCCGAGTCGTTGGCGTCGATCCAGGAGTAGCCGTCTGGCACGGTGTCCTGGCTCCACAGCGCCGGGTGAGTGCGGTAGATGTCGTTGAGGTCGCGGACCAGGCGCAGCACCCCGTTGGAGAACCCCTGCTCGTCGAGCTGCCACCAATCCAGGCCGCGCTCCTCGGACCACTCGGCGCGCTGCCCGAATTCCTGTCCCATGAACAACAATTGCTTGCCCGGGTGCGCCCACTGGTAGGCGAGCAAGCTGCGCAGCCCGGCCGCCTTGACGTGGTTGTTGCCCGGCATGCGGCCCCACAGCGTGCCCTTGCCGTGTACCACCTCGTCATGGCTGATCGGCAGCACGTAATTCTCGCTGAACGCATAGAGCATCGAGAACGTCATCTCGTGGTGGTGGTAGCTGCGGTAGATGGGATCGCGGCTGATGTAGTCGAGCGTGTCGTGCATCCAGCCCATGTTCCACTTCATCGAAAAGCCCAGGCCGCCAAGGTTTGTCGGCCGCGTCACGCCGGGCCACGAGGTGGACTCCTCGGCGATGGTGACGATGCCCGGGGCGGTCTTGTGCACCGTGGCGTTCATCTCCTGCAGGAACTGCACCGCCTCCAAGTTCTCCCGGCCGCCGTAGATGTTCGGGGTCCAGCCCCCTTCGGGGCGGGAGTAGTCCAGGTAGAGCATCGAGGCGACCGCGTCCACCCGCAGGCCGTCGATGTGGAACTCCTCGAGCCAGAACAGCGCGTTGGCCACCAGGAAGTTACGCACCTCGCGACGGCCGAAGTCGAATACGTAGGTGCCCCAGTCGAGTTGCTCGCCCCGCTTGGGGTCGGAGTGCTCGTAGAGCGGCGTGCCGTCGAAGCGGCCCAGCGCCCAGGCGTCCTTGGGAAAGTGCGCCGGCACCCAGTCCACCAGTACGCCGATGCCGGCCTGGTGTAAGGCGTCGACCAGGGCCCGGAATTCGTCGGGGGTGCCGAACCGCGATGTCGGCGCGTAGTACGACGTCACCTGGTAGCCCCACGATCCGGCGAAGGGATGCTCGGCGACCGGCAGCAGCTCGACGTGGGTGAACCCGTGTTCCACAACGTAATCCGTCAGCTCGCGGGCCAACTGGCGGTAGTTCAGTCCGGGGCGCCAGGAACCCAGGTGCACCTCGTAGGTGCTCATCGGTTCGAACACCGGGTTGCGCCGCGCGCGCTCGGCCATCCAGTCGGCGTCTTCCCACGTGTAGCTGCTGCGCGTCACCCGGGATGCGGTGTGCGGCGGCACCTCGGTGGCGAACGCCATCGGGTCGGCGCGCTCGGTCACGACGTCGTCGGCCCCGTGCACCCGGAACTTGTACAGCCCCTCGACGGGAAAGCCGGGCCAGAACAGTTCCCAGACCCCCGATGAGCCCAACACCCGCATCGGGGCTTCGCTACCGGTCCAGCCGTTGAACTCACCGATCAGATTGACGCCCTTGGCATTCGGCGCCCATACCGCGAACGACACCCCGTTGACCACGCCGTCGGCCGTGGTGAACGAGCGCGGATGCGCGCCCAGTACTTCCCAGAGCCGCTCGTGGCGTCCCTCCCCGAACAGGTGGAGGTCGACCTCGCCCAGGGTCGGCAAGAAGCGGTAGGCGTCGGCGATGACGTACGGCTCCGCCCCCTCATAGGTGATCTGCAACCGATAGTCGATCAGGTTGACGAACGGCAGCGCGACCGCGAAAAGCCCGGATTCGATGTGCTGCATCGGGAACCGATCGTCGCCGACGAGTGCGACGACTTCGGTCGCGTGCGGCCGGTACGCCCGAATGACGGTGTGGTCGGCGTACTCGTGCGCCCCGAGAATGCTGTGCGGGTTGTAATGCGTGCCCCCGATCAGGCGCGAGAGGTCGGCAGGGTCGGGTGCCAGGAGCGCCCCGGCGAGTTGGTCGGTTTTGCTCATGTCACAATCCCTCCGGTCCGTTTGGTGGCCTGCGCAGCAGGATCCCCCGCGCGTCGTGCGGTATGAGCGGCATGTTGATGATGTGCGCAACCGCCTGCCCGGGATCGATGCGAACGTAATTGGCTTGGCCCCACTGGAATTCCTGGCCGGTGATCTCGTCGCGCACCCAAAAACGCTCGTAGGGCTCCATACCCAGAGCCTCCATATCTAAAAACAGCGTCGCCTCCTCGGCGCCGAACGCGTTGAGCGTCACCACCACCAGGACGCAGTCGCCGGTCACCGGATCGAACTTGGAATAGGCGAGCAGCGCATCGTTGTCGACGTCATGGAAATGAATCGTGCGCAGTTGCTCCAGCGCGGGGTGCAGTCGGCGAATCGCGTTGAGCTGCGTGATGAATGGCTCCAGCGATCGCCCCTCGGCCAGCGCGGCGGCGAAATCGCGGGGCCGCAACTCGTACTTCTCGGAGTCCAGGTACTCCTCGCTGCCCTCCCGCACCGCGCGATGTTCGAACAGTTCGTAGCCGGAGTACACCCCCCACGCCGGACCCATGGTCGCCGCCAGCACCGCTCGGATCGCGAACATGCCGGGTCCGTTGTGCTGCAGGATGGCGTGCAGGATGTCCGGGGTGTTGACAAACAGGTTGGGGCGCCGGAAGTCTGCCGCGGCGGCGATGGCCTCGCCAAACTCAGTGAGCTCCTGCTTTGCCGTGCGCCAGGTGAAATAGCTGTAGGACTGGGTAAACCCGAGCTTGGCCAGGCCGTACTGGCGGGCCGGGGGCGTGAAGGCCTCCGACAGGAACAGCACGTCGGGGTCGATGCCCTTGACCGTGGCGATCAGCCAGGCCCAGAAGTCTGGCGGCTTGGTGTGCGGGTTGTCGACGCGGAAGAACTTGACGCCGTGGTCCATCCAGTGCCGGACCACGCGCAACACCTCGTCGTAGAGGCCGGCGGGGTCGTTGTCGAAGTTGATCGGATAGATGTCCTGGTATTTCTTCGGCGGGTTCTCCGCGTAAGCGATTGTGCCGTCCGGCAATTCGGTGAACCAGTTGCGGTGATCGCGCGCCCACGGATGATCCGGTGCGCACTGCAGCGCCAGGTCCAGCGCGACCTCCATGCCTAACTCGCGGGTGGCGGCGACGAAGGCGTCGAAGTCCTCTATGGTCCCCAAATCCGGGTGCACGGCGTCATGTCCGCCCTCGTCGCTGCCGATCGCCCAGGGGGAGCCCACGTCTCCGGGCGCCGCGGTCGGGGAGTTGTTGCGCCCCTTGCGATGTACCTTGCCGATCGGGTGGATCGGCGGCAGGTAGACGACGTCGAAGCCCATCGCCGCGATGCGGGGAAGCTGGGCGGCCGCCGTGGCGAACGTGCCGTGCACGGGGTTGCCGTCGGCGTCCCACCCACCGGTCGAGCGGGGAAACATCTCATACCAGGAGCCGAACCGGGCCAGCGGCCGGTCCACCCAGACGCCGTACTGCTCGCCGCGGGTGACCAGATCGCGCAGCGGGTAGTCGGCCAGGATTTCCTCGATCTCGGGCCCCAGCGCCAGCGCGGTGCGGGTGACCGGGTCGCCCGGCTCGCGCAGCGCGGCGGCGGCGGCCAGCAGCGGCTCGCGCAGTGCCCGCGGCACGCCCGTCGCCGCGCGCTCAAAGAGCCCCGCACCGACCAGAAGGTCGTTGGACAACTCGGTCTCACCCTGACCGGCGTCCAGCTTGGCGACCAGCCCGTGCCGCCACGAGTGGATCGGGTCGCCCCACCCGTCGACCCGGAAGGTCCACAGCCCGACCTGATCGGGGGTGAACTGACCGTGGAACACGTAGGGTTCCGGACCCATCGTCATCGGCAGCAGTAGCGGTTTGATCCGTTGCTGGTCGACCTTGCCGTCGCGCTGGGTCGCCGGCTTGGTCGGGGCCGCAGCGGCCTTGATCCGGCGGGTCTCGCTCACCTGCGGGTAGCCGGGGCCGAGGTAGCGCACGACCAAGGTCGCCGCGACTGCCTCGTGGCCTTCTCGCCATACCGCGGCGCTGACCGGGACGACCTCGCCGACCACGGCTTTCGCGGGATACGCGCCACAGGAAACGACCGGTTGGACGTTATCGATCTCGACACGACCGGGCACCAGCACTCCGTTCCGATTGTTTGCGGCCATGCCCGCGATGTGCTCCGTGCGGAATGCCGCTCGTCGGGAAACTTCCTGTCGTGAGGAAAATTTCTGGGCAGGGAAGCATCGTTGCGACCCCGATTACTACCCGATACCCACCCTAGTCTCCGGTCACACACCGCCGGGGAAATGCGGTGCGTCCGGTCGCCGTGCACGGGCCGGGAACCTCAGTAAGGTAGGGACGCGTGAAAGCCCTCCGCCGGTTTACCGTCCGTGCTCACCTTCCGGAGCGTCTGACCGCGCTGGACCAACTGTCGACCAACCTGCGATGGTCGTGGGACAAGCCCACTCAGGAGCTTTTCGCGACCATCGACTCTGACCTGTGGGAGCGGTGCGGCAGCGATCCGGTGGCGTTGCTGGGCGCGGTCAAACCGGCGCGGCTCGATGAGTTGGCGCTCGATGAAGCCTTCCTGCGCCGGCTCGACGAGCTGACCGCCGATCTCAACGACTATCTGAGCCGCCCGCTGTGGTACCAGCAGCGGCAGGAGCAGGGCGCCGAGATGCCGGCCGCCATCGCGTACTTCTCGATGGAATTCGGCATCGCCGAGGTGCTGCCCAACTACTCCGGTGGCTTGGGAATCCTGGCCGGCGACCACCTGAAGTCCGCATCCGATCTGGGCGTGCCGCTGGTGGCGGTGGGCCTCTACTACCGGTCCGGGTATTTCCGGCAGTCCTTGACCGCCGACGGCTGGCAGAACGAGACCTACCCGTCGTTGGATCCGCAGGGCCTGCCGTTGCGGTTGCTGACCGACGCGACCGGCGAGCCGGCGCTGGTCGAGCTGATGCTGCCGGACTCCGCGCAGCTGCACGCGCGGATCTGGGTCGCCCAGGTGGGCCGGGTTCCGCTGCTGCTACTCGATTCCGATGTCCCCGAGAACGAGCACGACCTGCGCGGCGTCACCGACCGCCTGTACGGGGGCGACCAGGAACACCGGATGCGCCAGGAGATCCTCGCCGGCATCGGTGGGGTACGGGCGATCCGCGCCTTCACCGGCATTCACGGCCTGCCCGCGCCGGAGGTGTTCCACATGAACGAGGGCCACGCGGGTTTCCTGGGAGCCGAACGCATTCGTGAACTGATGACCGGCTCGGGATTGGACTTCGACACCGCGCTGACGGTGGTGCGCTCCAGCACGGTGTTCACCACCCACACCCCGGTGCCCGCCGGCATCGACAGGTTTCCCATCGAGATGGTGCGGCTGTACTTCGACGACCACGCGGGCGACGGCGCGAAATCCGGTGACAAGGCCGCGAGATCGGATGCGACCGGTGCGCCCGCGTTGCTGCCGGGGGTGCCGACCGCTCGCATCCTGGCGCTCGGCGCCGAGGACGACCCCACCAAATTCAACATGGCCCACATGGGTTTGCGGCTGGCCCAGCGCGCCAACGGCGTCTCGTCGTTGCACGGCCGGGTGAGCCGGTCCATGTTCAACGAGCTGTGGCCCGGCTTCGACGCCAGCGAGGTGCCGATCGGCTCGATCACCAACGGAGTTCATGCACGCACCTGGGCGGCGCCGCAGTGGCTGCAGCTGGGTCGCGAGCTGGCCGGGTCGGATTCGTTCAGCGATCCGGGGGTTTGGCTGCGGCTCAAGCAAGTCGACGCGGGGCACCTGTGGTGGATCCGCTCGCAGCTGAGGTCCCTGCTGGTCGACGACGTCCGGCAGCGGCTGCGTCGCTCCTGGCTGGAACGGGGTGCCTCGGACGCCGAATTGGGTTGGATCGCAACCGCATTCGATCCGGAGGTGTTGACCATCGGCTTCGCGCGACGGGTGCCGACCTACAAGCGGCTGACGCTGATGCTGCGCGATCCGGCTCGGCTGGAACAGCTGCTGCTCGACTCCGAACGACCGATCCAGCTGATCGTGGCCGGTAAATCCCACCCCGCCGACGACGGCGGAAAGGCGTTGATCCAGCAGGTGGTGCGCTTCGCCGACCGGCCCGAGGTGCGCCACCGCATCGCCTTCCTGCCCGACTACGACATGTCGATGGCGCGGCTGTTGTACTGGGGCTGCGACGTGTGGCTGAACAATCCGCTGCGGCCGCTGGAGGCTTGCGGCACTTCGGGAATGAAGAGCGCGCTCAACGGCGGGCTGAACCTGTCCATCCGCGACGGCTGGTGGGACGAGTGGTACGACGGCGAAAACGGTTGGGAGATACCGTCCGCCGACGGCGTGACCGACGAGGCGCGGCGCGACGACCTGGAGTCCAGCGGGCTCTACACGCTGCTGGAAGAAACCGTCGCACCGAAGTTCTACGAACGCGACGAACACGGTGTGCCGCCCCGCTGGATCGAAATGGTGCGTCACACGGTGCAAACGCTCGGTCCCAAGGTGTTGGCGTCGCGCATGGTGCGCGACTACGTCGAGCAGTACTACACGCCCGCGGCGCAGTCGTTGCGCAAGACGATCGCGCCAGTCGAGGGCGCCGAGGATGCGGCGAGCGGCGGCGAGTTCGGCGCGGCCCGTGAGCTGGCCGCATACCGCACGCGCGCCGAGGAGGCCTGGCCCAAGATCGTCATCACCGACGTCGACAGCACCGGACTGCCGGACAGCCCGGTGCTCGGCTCCAAGCTGACCCTGACCGCCACCGTCCAGCTGGCCGGGCTCGCGCCTGACGAGGTCACCGTCCAGGCGGTGGTCGGCCGCGTCGACGCCAGCGACGCACTGCTGGAGCCCGTCACCGTCGAGATGTCCTACGCCGGCACCGCCGAGGGCGGCAACCAGGTGTTCTCGACGACAACGCCGCTGCCGCTGGCGGGATCGGTCGGCTACACCGTGCGGGTGCTGCCCCGCCATCCGATGCTGGCGGCCAGCAACGAGCTCGGACTGGTCACCCTGGCCCGCTAGCCGGAAGCGGGTCAGGCCGACAGGCCCTGCTCGGCCGCGGGCGCGGTGCGCAGCCGCTGCAGCGCCTGGCGCACCTGCTCGCCGTTGGTGGTCTGCCAGAACGGCGGAAGCGACGCCCGCAGGTAGCCGCCGTAGCCGGCGGTGACCATGCGCGAGTCGAGCACCGCGACCACTCCCCGGTCGGTGACGCGGCGCAGCAGCCGCCCCGACCCCTGCGCCAGCAGCAGCGCCGCATGACTGGCCGCGACGGCCATGAAGCCGTTGCCGCCGCGCGCCGCGACCGCGCGCTGCCGCGCGCCCAGCAGGGGGTCGTCGGGCCGGGGAAACGGGATGCGGTCGATCAGCACCAGCGACAGCGACGGCCCGGGCACGTCGACGCCCTGCCACAGCGACAGCGTGCCGAACAGCGAGGTCTGGGGGTCGGCGCTGAACTGCTCGACGAGCGCCGAGGTGCTGTCGTCGCCCTGACACAGCACCGGCGTCGACAGCCGGCCGCGCATGGCCTCGGCGGCGGCACGGGCCGCCCGCATCGACGAGAACAGCCCCAGGGTGCGCCCGTCGGCGGCGGTGATGAGTTCGGCGATTTCGCTCAGCTGCTCGGCCGATCCCGCGCCGTCGCGTCCCGGTGGCGGAAGGTGCGCGGCCACATACAGGATTCCGGCTTTGGCGTGCTGGAACGGCGAACCCACATCCAGGCCGCGCCACCTCGCGTCGTCGTCCGCACCGGTCAGCCCCCACGCCGTGGCCATGGCGTCGAACGAGCCGCCGATGGTCAGCGTGGCCGACGTGAGCACGACCGTCGAACGCGAGAACACCCGGGACCGCAGCAGCCCCGCGACCGACAGCGGGGCCACCCGCAGCACCGGGCGCGCCGCGCCCCTGACCTCCTCGTGCTCCAGCCACACCACGTCGGTGCGGTCGGGGATGGCCGGGCCGAAGGATGTGAGCACGCGCGACGCGGTGTCCGATATCTCGCTCAGCGCCGCAACGGCTTCGGCGCGCGCCGACGCCGCCTTCGGGTCGTTGGTGCGCTCGATCGCCGAGCGCGCCGCCGTCGTCACGTCGCGCAGTGCCGTCAAGTAGGTCGCCAACTCCTCGTCGAGGCGATCGATGCGGCCCGGCGTGCCGTCGTGGATGACCGAGGCGAAGTTGGCCGTCGCCGCCTCCAGGCGCTGGATCAGTTCCGGCTCCACCAGGCGGGCGATCCGCCGGGCGGTCACCCCGAGGGCGGCCGACGTCAGCTCCGCGGTGGCCACCGACGTCACCCGGTCGACCAATTCGTGCGCCTCGTCGACGACCAGCAGCGCGTGCTCGGGCAGGACCGCCGATTCGGCCACCGCGTCGATGGCCAGCAGCGCGTGGTTGGTGACGACGATATCGGCCTGACCAGCACGACCGCGCGCGCGTTCGGAGAAGCACTCGGTACCGAAAGGGCAGCGCGCCACGCCGAGGCATTCCCGCGCGGACACGCTGACCTGCGACCAGGATCGGTCCGGCACGCCGGGCTTGAGGTCGTCGCGGTCACCGGATTCGGTGCTCGACGCCCACTCGGTGAGCCGTTGCACGTCGCGGCCCAGGGCGCTGACGGCCATCGGGTTGAACAGTTCCTCCTGCGGCCGGTCGTCGGCATCCTCGCCGTCGGCGGCCGCGCCGTTGTGAATCTTGTTCAGGCACAGATAGTTTCGCCGCCCCTTGAGCAACGCGAACTGTGGGCGGCGCGGCAGCGCATCGGCCAGCGCGTCGACCAGCCGGGGTAGATCGCGGTCGACGAGCTGGCGCTGCAGAGCGATCGTGGCCGTGGACACGACGACGGGGGAGTCGTCCTCGAGGGCGTGCACGAGCGCGGGCACCAGATATGCGAGCGACTTGCCGGTACCGGTGCCGGCCTGCACCACCAGGTGCTCCTCGGTGGCGAAGGCCCGCGCCACCGCAGCGGCCATCTCCTGTTGGCCGCTGCGTTCACTGCCGCCGAGCGCGGCCACGGCGGTGGCCAGCAGCTCGGACACGGACACGTCGGACGTGGCTACCCTCTTCGCTGGTCGGGAATCTGCGTCGTGGTGACCGCGGGATCGCCGTGCGACAAATTCAATCCCTCCCACGGCAGACTGCGCAGCCCGGAAGTTACCAGCTCGCGCGCCGCCGCGAGGTTCGGTTTGGACACCAGCTCGCCACCGCGCACCAGCGGGACGGTCAGCACCCGGGCCGGTTCGGAGACGGCGGGCTGCTGTCCGGCCGGATACACCACCTCCTCGATGATGGTGCCGGAGTCGCGGGACAGCCGCAGCGCCTCCTTGTGTCCGCCGTGAGATTCCTTGTGGCTGCTGCGCTTTTGCACCGGCATGCCGTCCACCTCGACGAGTTTGTAGACCATGTTCGCGGTCGGGGCGCCCGAGCCGGTCACCAGCGACGTGCCCACGCCGTAACTGTCCACCGGTTCGGCGGCCAGGGCCGCAATGGAGAACTCGTCGAGGTGGACGGCATGCCGGTGCAAAAGCGCAGCAGCCACAAGGAATCTCACGGCGGACACAAGGAGGCG
>NZ_LZKV01000089.1:0-12194 GCF_001672995.1 Mycobacterium sp. 1482292.6
CGACGGCTCGGCGACTGGGTCGTGAGCGCCACCGGCCAGCACGGAGACCGGCTCAGGCGGCTGCTCCGCCGGCACCGCGGTGGGTTCGTGCGGGCCGCCGGATGGCACAGACGCCGGATCGTGCGGACCCCCGGGAGCGGCCGGCGCAGCCGGTGCCGGCGGAGGAGCGGGCTCTGCGGCCGGTTCATGCAGCCCACCAGAACCGCCCGGCGGAGGGGCCGCCGCGGGCGCGGGCGCGGGATCGTGCAGACCACCCGGGCCGCCTGGCGTCGCAGCGGGAACGGGCACAGGATCGTGCGGACCGACGGGACCACCCGGCGGTGCAGAAGGGGCGGGTGACGAATTCGGCTCGTGCGGAACGCCATTGGGACTACTCGAGGGTGGCGGCGAATCACCGGGCGGGCCCGCCTGACCCGGCGAGGTTGCCGCGGGCGTCGACCCCTGGGGTGCGCCGGGAACGCCCTCGGACGGGCGAGGTACCGACTCGACCGGCGGCTCAATCGGCTTGCCGGGTGGCATTGCCACGGGAATGCCACTTGCCGGAGGCTTGATATCCGGCAAATCCTTGGTTACGCCTGCGAGTTTTTGGGGCAGCTCGGCGCTCGCCTTGGTGATGCCGGTCAGCTCACCGCGGGCACCCGCGATGCCGCTTAGCCCTTCTCCGGTTTTTCCGCCGGCACGCCCCGCAGCGCCAGCGGCCGCCGACTCTTCCTCGGCCCCCCTTGCCGCCGCACCCGCGCCGTCGGCCGCCGCGCCCCCTTCACCGAGGCCGGGCGAGATCAGGGTGCCAAGGTCGAACGCGACTTCACCAGCGCCCAGTCCGGGTCGATCTCTGGTCCAATCCTCGGCATGCACAAGGCCTTTCAACTCCTGCAGCCTCGCATGCGCGAATTCCTCGGGATGAATGGGAGCGTTGAACAAACTCTCCTTCCACGCATTCTTCACCAGACCGGTCCAAGTGGCAGCTGCGCCTTGGGGGTCGACGGCGATCCAATGCGGGCTCAGGTCGGCAAGGCCTAACCCCATGTTGACCGCACCTTTGAGAACGCCCTCCTGGGCATTTATCCCGAACTCGAATGCGGTCGCCACCGGATTGCCGACGTCTTCCCCTAAGAACTTGACGAGCCCGCGGCGCGCGTACTTCTCACAAGTGACGACCTCGCGATCGGCCGCTTCCATAAGCAGCCTGATCCCCTGCACGCCGGCGCGGGCCTCCTGCCCGAGATGCTGCAGCACGTCGTTGATGTCCTTGGCGATTTTCTTGATCTCGTCCCATGCGTCGCCGTCGATAATGAGCATGATGTCGTGGCCGAGGTCGCCCAGGGACCCGAGCCGGTGCAACAGATCCCGAATCGCATGTTGGGAGCGGCAGACTTTGTCGGCGAACTTGTCGATGGCACTGGCCAGCTTGCCGCATTGCGCGCCGATAGTCGCTGCCGCAGAACCTATTTCGTTGAGAGCGTTATCGATCTTGTCACCTTCAGGAAGGTGTTGGATATCCAGCAGTGTCTTAGCCGCGTTGAGAGTCGTCTGCACCCCGTTAGCCGCCGCGGCGAAGCCGCGCCAACGAGACGCGACCGCATGCATACCCGGCACGTCGCCGTCGGGCCACAACTCGAGGACGAGCGACTCCACGATCGCCCATAGCGCCGGTGGCGGCTCTCCGGGCCCCATCGTTCCCGGGGCTTTGGGAGCGGCAAGTTCCTCCGGCGGGGGCGGCGCCGCCAAAATGCTGCCACCGCCGCCTAGCGTCGAGGCCGCCTCCGCCATCGAATAGTTCGACGCGCCTTGCTGGATAAGAGCACCGCATTTCCCGCACGCATTCACGACGGCAGCCACTGCCTTCAGCAGCGACTCGGCGGTGTCCTGATACGCCAGGCCGAACACCTCGCCGGCGCGATCCACCCCGGTGTGGGCCGAAAAACCCGCCGCCAACACCGTCAGGTTCGCCGCCAGACCACCGCCGGCGGCACCCACGGCACTACCCGCGGCGTACATCGCCTCCGGGTCGACAGCCAAGGGAGCCACGAGCGGAATTTTCGCTCAGGTCCGCCCGTCGCCGCTATTCACCCGATGATCGATTCGCCAAGCTAGCGACAATCACCTAGCGCCACAACTCACCGATCAACAGCCGCTGCGGCCGTCAACGTGATGCGGTGTCGCCCGGGCGAGACCGCGACCGTCGCCCCGGCCGGTTCGCCATCGAGTTGCACGTCGACCGCCGCAGGCAAGCCACCGAGCGTGATCGTGGCGGTGACATCGGTGGCCACCGTGATGGTCGACGTCGGCAACGCCGCCAGCCCGGCTCGCGCGACATCGACTCGTAAACCGGCAACTCCGGTGAGGCGCAACGTCAAATACGGCAGCGGGCCGACCGGCCGTCCCACTTGCCAGTCCAGCTCGCTGTACACCCCGGGTGTCGGCTCGAAGTGCGGGATGACGCCGCGATGGTGCGCAATGGTGTGCGTGGGGTCCGGCCGCGCATACGAGCGGGCATCGACCTCCGCGACGGCCCCGCGCCGCGCGGTCACCTCGGGATCGGCGGCCAGCTCCGACAACCACCACACCTGGTGCGGCCCGATGCCCAGATCGGCGCGCACCAGTTGCGGATACCAGGCGAACGTGATGTGTCCCGGATCCG
The DNA here is from genome assembly GCF_001672995.1 of Mycobacterium sp. 1482292.6. Taxonomy (NCBI): domain Bacteria; kingdom Bacillati; phylum Actinomycetota; class Actinomycetes; order Mycobacteriales; family Mycobacteriaceae; genus Mycobacterium; species Mycobacterium sp. 1482292.6. Next base: position 2,642 of record NZ_LZKV01000089.1, read on the forward strand.
CTTGGCGCAGAGCGGTTCCCATGTGGGAGATCGGGTCCTCGAACTTGTCCTGAAACACCCAGGCGATGTGATCCTCGAGCGGGTACACGCTGAAGCGGTGCCGGTAACCCAGCCGGTCCAGCTCCAGCACCTGCTCGGCGGCCGAGGCGAACGGCACCAGTTCGTCAAGCAGCCCATGAGCGATGACGTAGGGCAGCCATCGGGCGTTCACCAGCAGCTTCCAGGTGTCACCCTCTCGGGCACAGGGCGTATGCGGATCGAGGTCGGCGGGAATGTCGACGTGCGGCAGCAGCCGCACCCCGCACGTCGGCGGGCCGGCCAGCACCACGGCTTGCGAGAACACTTGCGGATAGCTCAGTCCCAGCTTGTATGTCGCATACCCGCCCATCGAATAGCCGGAAATCACAGTGCGATTGGGGTCGGTGCCCAATTGTTCGGCGACTCGCGCCCATACTTCCCAGACGTCGAGTTCGCCGGTGTCGAAGTACCAGGTGGACGGTCCCCGGGCCAACGGCGTGACCACCACCGACTCACGACCCTCGCACACCTGGTGCAGCAGGTGCGGGTCGATCGCGGCGAACTGGCTCTGCCCGAGCGAAAGCGAGTGCAGCAACAGGGTCAACGGCAGCGTCCGACCCGGCGCGTAGCTCGAGGGCAGGCAGATCGAATACGGCTGCACCCGGCCGAGGAACTGCGGCTTGGTGCTCAGGATGTCGTTGGCGGCCCAACCCTGTTCCAGGCCCTGGCCGAGTTCGACCGACGACACGTACCACCGGGTGGACGGGCCGGTGATCACCGGCTCGGGCGCGGTTTTGCTGGCCGCCAGCTGACCCCACGGCACCGTCACCGCGAACTCGGAGACGTCGCCGTGTGTCAGGGCGGCGGCCTGGGCGGCATCCGACCAGAAGTTCAGGTGCACCGGCTCCTGCTCGTGGGTGCGAAATGCCACGTTGTACACGTTGGGTTGCCCGGGCAGCGCGCCATGCAGGGCGGACACGTCGGCGAAGCCGTCCCCCGCCGCGTTGGCCAGCCCCGCCACCATGCGGACCGTCCAGCTGCCCGTGGGTTCGGCCAGTGACCGCGGGACCTGGGCGACGAACGACCGCGACTGCATGTCGACGCTGTGCTCGACCGGCGTCCTGGCCTGCGTGGTCAGGTCGATCAGCGCGGCGCCGGCGCCCGAGACCAGCAGGGCCATGTCGATGCCCTTCGAACGCACCCCGGCTGCGGCGGGCCAGTGTTCGTCCGCCGTTCGGGCGGGGTCAGTGTCGAAGGTGAACAGCGCGATGGGCACCGACGCGTCCAGCAGGGTGTTCCAGTCGATCCGCCACCAGGTGTGGGTCTCGGTGAGCCCGATGGCGACGCGGAAGATGTCGGCGCCGTTGCCGGCCGCGGGGCCGTCGGGATAGATGTAGGTTCCGCGCGGCGGCGCCTGGATCTTCAGGTCGCCGATCGGGACACCCGTCGCGCCGTGGTCGTCGTAGAGGAAGTCGGTCCAGAACAGGGCGCCGCCGGCTAGCCGCCCGGCGCCGCACGTGCGCGGGAACTCCTCGCCGAACGGCCAACCCGCGGGCGACGGAAGTGCGGGCTCGGGGCGCCGCGCCGCCGGCGGCACGCCCTCGGGCATCCCGTCGACCACGACCAGCTCGGCCGGCGGCGCGGGAGCCGGCGCGGGTGCGGGTGCCTTGGGGTGCAAGACCGCGTCGGCGACGTGGCGTGCGATGCGAATCGGAAGCAGCGGAAGATCCAGAATTGACATCACGCCCCAACCTACGCGGACCCGGTGACGCGTCGGTCAGGCCACCGGAACCACGATCAGTTCGTGCGGCCGGTTATTGACGGCCAGAGCTCCCTCGGGGGTGACGACGACGATGTCCTCGATCCGAGCGCCCCAACGGCCCGGAAAATAGATGCCCGGCTCGATCGAGAAGGCCATGCCCTCGGCCAGGGGCAGATCGTTTCCGGCGACGATGTAGGGCTCTTCGTGCACCGACAGCCCGATGCCGTGCCCGGTGCGGTGCACGAAGTACTCGGCCAGCCCTTCGGCGGCCAGCACGTCACGGGCGGCGGCGTCGACCTGCTCGGCCGTCACCCCCGGACGCACCGCGTCATACGCGGCGCGCTGGGCGCGTTGCAGCACCGAATACTGTTGCGCGACTTCGGGATCGGGCTCACCGATGCTGTAGGTGCGGGTGGAGTCGGAGTTGTAGCCCGGTTCGTACGCGCCACCGATGTCGACGACGACGATGTCACCGACCTGCAGTTCGCGATCCGAATATCCGTGGTGCGGGTCGGCGCCGTGCGGCCCGGACCCGACGATGATGAACGCGACCTCCGAATGCCCTTCGGCCACAATGGCATCCGCGATGTCGGCGGCCACGTCGGCCTCGGTGCGACCCGGGACCAGGAACTCCGGCACCCGGGCGTGCACCCGATCGATGGCGGCGCCGGCCTTGCGAAGCGCGTCCACCTCGCATTCCTCCTTGACCATCCGCAGCGTGCGCAACACGTCGGTGGCCAGCACCGGCAGCACCCCGAGCACTTCGGCCAGCGGCAGCAGGTGCAACGCCGGCATGGCATCGGTGACGGCGGTCGCGGCGGGGACACCGCCCAACGCGGAGCCCACCAGATCGTAGGGATTGTCGCCGTCGACCCAATCCCGCACCGCCAGGCCGAGTTCGGCGACGGCCGATTCCTTCAGCGAGGCCAGCTCGAGACGCGGCACCACCACCGTCGGCTCGCCCGAGGCGGGCAACACCAGCGCGGTGAACCGCTCCAGGGTCTGTGCGCGCGACCCGACGAGGTAGCGCAGGTCATAGCCCGGTGTGATCACCAGCCCGGCCAGGCCCACATTGGCGGCCGCCACCGCGGCGGCCGCCAGCCGGCGTTCGTACACTGCTGCGTCGAAGCGGTGAGACTCCATGGCAGTCAGGCTAACCCCCGCCTGCCGACCGTCGACTCGGTGCGCGGATTGGCGTGAGACGATAACCCGCATGCGACCACTCGTGCTGCTCGACGGCGCCAGCATGTGGTTCCGCTCGTACTTCGGGGTGCCGTCCTCGATCACCGCGCCCGACGGCCGGCCCGTCAACGCCGTTCGGGGGTTCATCGACTCCATGGCCGTGGTGATCACCCAGCAGCGGCCCAGCCGGCTGGCCGTCTGCCTCGACCTCGATTGGCGTCCCCAGTTCCGGGTGGACCTCGTCCCGTCCTACAAGGCCCACCGCGTGGCCGTGGAGGATCCGCAGGACGAGCCGGACGTCGAGGAGGTCCCCGACGACCTGACGCCCCAGATCGACATGATCGCCGAACTCCTTGACGCATACGGGATTCCGACGGCCGGCGCCGAGGGCTACGAGGCCGACGACGTGCTGGGCACTCTGGCGGCCCGGGAACGTAAGGACCCGGTGGTGGTGGTCAGCGGCGACCGCGACCTGCTGCAGGTGGTGTCGGACGATCCCGTCCCGGTCCGGGTGCTCTACCTCGGCCGCGGGCTGAGCAAGGCCACGTTGTTCGGGCCCGCCGAGGTGGCCGAACACTACGGCGTCCCGGTGGATCGCGCCGGCCCCGCCTATGCCGAACTCGCGTTGCTGCGCGGCGATCCGTCCGACGGCCTGCCCGGGGTGCCGGGCGTCGGCGAGAAGACCGCGGCGACGCTGCTGGCCCAGCACGGCTCGCTGCAGCGGATTCTGGCCGCCGCCCAGGACCCGAAGTCCAAGATGGCCAAGGGCATCCGCACCAAATTGCTCGGGGCGCTGGATTACATCGAGGCGGCCGGCAAGGTGGTGCGGGTGGCGACCGACGCGCCCGTCACCTTCTCGACGTCCACCGACGAAATACCGTTGGTCGCCGCCCATCCGCGACGCACCGCCGAACTGGCGACCGAGCTGGGCGTCGGCTCGTCGGTCGCCCGCCTGCAAAAGGCGCTGGACGGGCTGCCGAACTGATCGGCCCGGCGGCTACTGCGGCCGGCCGACCTCGTAGGTGCCCTTGTTGTCCTGGAAGGTCACCGTGACGTGCTTGGGCGCGCCGTCGATGCTGACGTCGCAGTCGAACGTGGCGCCCTTCTTGACGGTGGGGTTCTGGCCGTGGTTGCACTTGACGTTCTGGACGTTCTTCGCGCCGTAGCCGTTGGTTTCGTCGCTGAGCACCTGCTGGACCCCGGCCTGCGCCTTGTTGACGTCCAGCTTGGTGGTGACGAAGAACCCGGGCTGCCAGAAACCGAGCACCAGCACCACCGCGATGAGCAGAAACGCGATCGCGCCGCCGACACCGGCGATGAGGCCGACGGGCCGCTTCTTGCCGGGCTGCTCATATCCGGGGTACTGCTGCGGGTACTGGCCCGGCTGGCCGTACTGGCCGGGTTGGGGATACTGACCCGGCTGGCCATACTGCCCCGGCTGCGGATACTGGCCGGGCTGACCGTACTGGCCCGGCTGGGCGTACTGGCCGGGCTGGGCGTATTGGCCGGGCTGACCGTACTGCCCCGGTTGCGCATAGCCCGGCTGCTGCTGGGGATACTGCTGCGGATAGGCCTGTTCCGCCGGCTGCTGGTACTGCGGGTAGTCGGCGGGCGGGGTGTAGGCCGGGGCCTGCCACGACGTCTCCTGGTTCGACTGCTCCTGCCAGGTGGGTGCCACCTGAGTCGGCTCTGACGAGTGATCGCTACCTTGACCTTGACCGGGCGGCTGCCACTGCTGGTCCGATCCCTGCGGTCCGCTCATCTTTCTCCCTCAGCCCTTGTGTCTTGGCATGCACTATCGCCGCTTAACGGTAGCTCCGGCCTAGCCTACCCGGCGTCAACTGCGACGACGCCGCGCCGAATGTCGTTGATAGCCCGCTTGGCGGTGGCCCGTAGCTCGGGGTCCGGGGCGGCGTTGCGGACCTGGTCCAGCAGGTCGAGCGCCTGGCGGCACCAGCGCACGAAATCCCCCGCCAGCAGCGGCGAGCCCGTGCCGGCCGGATCGGCGGCCGCCAGCGCCGCCGCCAGGTCGCCGGTGCGGGCCCAGCGGTAGATGACGTTGACGAAGCCGTCGTCGGGCTCGCGACTCGGGGCGATCCGGTGCGTTTGCTCATCGGCGCGCAGCGCCATCGACAGCCTCGAGGTCTGCTGCAGCGCTTGGCGCACTTGCTGGGTGGGCGCGTCGGCCGCAAAACCCGCCCCCGGCCCCTCGCCGCCCCGGGTTTCGTACAGGACTGACGAGACCACCGCCGCGAGTTCGGCGGGCTTGAGCCCCGACCACGCGCCGGTGCGCAGGCATTCGGCCACCAGCAGGTCGCTTTCGCTGTAGATGCGCGCCAGCAGCCGGCCGTCGTCGGTGACGCGCGGATCGCCGTCGCGCCTCTCGATGAAGCCGCGCTCGGTGAGCAACCCGACGATCCGGTCGAAGGTCCGGGCCAGCGAATTGGTGGCCGCCGCAACCTTTTTCTCCAACTGCGCGTTGTCGCGCTCGATCCGCAGATAGCGCTCGGCCTGCCTGACCTGTTCCTCCACACCGGCCGTGTTGTGCGACGGGTGCCGGCGCAGCGCGTCGCGCAGCGACGCCAACTCGGGATCATGAAATTCACCATCGGAATCCCCCCGGCCGCCGCGGCGCCGGGCCGGGATGGTCAGCCCGGCGGCGGCCGATCGTAGCGCCGACGCCAGGTCACGCCGGACCCGGGGCTGCCGGTGTTCGACCCGCTTGGGCAGCGACATCGAACCGACCGGCGCCGACACACCCGAATAGTCGGCCGAGGAAATCCTTCCGGCCCAACGGTTTTCGGTGAGCACCAGCGGTCGCGGGTCGGTGCTGTCGCGGGCCGATTCCAGCACCACGGCCAGGCCGCCGCGCCGGCCATGGGTGATGTTGATGATGTCGCCGCGGCGCAGCGCGGCCAATGCATCGCTGGCGGCCTGCCGCCGTTGCAGCCGGGACGCCCGGGACTGCGCGCGCTCCATCTCGCCGATGCGGGCACGCATCCGGGCGTATTCGAGGATCGGCGCCTTGGGTCCGCCGATCTGGGCGGCGATCTCGTCGAGCATCGCGGTGCCGCGCTCGATGCCGCGGACCAGCCCGACGACCGAGCGGTCGGCCTGATACTGCGCAAACGACTGCTCCAGCAACCGGTGTGCCTGCTCGGGGCCCATCTGTTGGACGAGGTTGATGGTCATGTTGTACGACGGGGCGAACGAGCTGCGCAGCGGGAAGGTGCGGGTGGAGGCCAGCCCGGCCACCGCGGAGGGCTCGGTGGTCTCCTCGGTGGGATTCCACAGCACCACCGCGTGGCCCTCGACGTCGATGCCGCGCCGCCCGGCGCGGCCGGTGAGCTGGGTGTACTCCCCCGGCGTCAGCGCCACGTGCTGCTCGCCGTTGAACTTCACCAGCCGTTCGAGTACCACCGTGCGGGCGGGCATGTTGATCCCGAGCGCCAGGGTCTCGGTGGCGAACACCGCCCTGACCAGTCCGGCGGTGAACAGTTCTTCGACCGTGTGGCGGAAGACCGGCAGCATGCCGGCGTGGTGTGCCGCCAGGCCGCGCAGCAGCCCCTCGCGCCACTCGTAGTAGCCGAGCACGCCCAGATCGGCGTCGGCGAGGTCGCCGCAGCGGTGCTCGATCACCTCGGCGATCTGCGCGCGTTCCTCCTGGGTGGTCAGCTGCAGGGGCGAGCGCAGGCACTGCTGGACGGCGGCGTCACAGCCGGCCCGGGAGAACACGAACGTGATCGCCGGCAGCAGCCCCTCGGAGTCCAGGGTGGCGATCACGTCCGGCCGTGTCGGCGTCCGGTAGAAGCGCGGCCGCGACGGCCGGCCCGAGCCCCGGCGACGCGGCTGCCAGTCGGTCATGCGGTCCGCCTCGCGGCGGTGCGAGATGTGGCGCAGCAGTTCGGGATTGACGCGAGGTTGACGGTCCGCGGCCGGTTTCTCGTTGTCGTAGTCGAACAGGTCCAGCAGGCGCTTGCCCACCAACACGTGCTGCCACAGCGGCACCGGCCGATGCTCGTCGACCACGACCGTCGTATCGCCGCGCACGGTCTGGATCCAGCCGCCGAATTCCTCGGCGTTGCTCACCGTCGCCGAGAGGCTGACCACCCGCACCTCGTCGGGCAGGTGCAGGATCACCTCCTCCCACACCGGGCCCCGCATCCGGTCGGCCAGGAAGTGCACCTCGTCCATCACCACATACGAAAGCCCATGCAGCGCAGGCGAATCGGCGTAGAGCATGTTGCGCAGCACTTCGGTGGTCATGACGACCACGGGCGCGTCGGCGTTCACCGACATGTCCCCGGTGAGCAGGCCGATGCGGTCGCGGCCGTAGCGGGCCGTGAGGTCGGTGTGCTTCTGGTTGCTCAGCGCTTTCAGCGGCGTGGTGTAGAAGCACTTACCGCCGGATGCCAGCGCCAGGTGCACGGCGAATTCGCCGACCACCGTCTTGCCGGCGCCGGTAGGCGCGCAGACCAGCACGCCGTGGCCTCGTTCGAGCGCCGCGCACGCCCGATGCTGAAAGCCATCCAGCGCGAAGGGCAGATCGGCGGTGAACCGGGTGAGCTCCACCAGCTCAGCAAGGCCGGAGGGCGGCGACGGATCAGGTGACATCGTCGTGTTGCCCGGCGGACAGCGAGGGCTCGGGTATCGCGCTGGGCGGTTCGATCACCGATGCTTCGTCGTCGGGAATCACGGCCTGCGCTTCACGCTTGGCCTTGCGCCTGTCGTGCAGCCGAGCGATCTGAATGGCGAACTCCAGGAGGACCGAGAGCGCCAACCCGAGGGCGGTCATCGAGAACGGGTCGGATCCGGGCGTGAAGACCGCGGCGAACGCGAACATCGCGAAGATCAGGCCGCGCCGCCACGCCTTGAGCCGCTCATAGGTCAGCATCCCGATGGTGTTGAGCATGACGATGAGCAGCGGGAATTCGAAGCTGACGCCGAAGACCACCAGCAGGTTGATCAGGAAGCCGAAATATCTGTCGCCGGACAGCGCGGTCACCTGGACGTCGCTGCCGACGGTCAGCAGGAAGCCCAGCGCCTTGGCCAGTACGAAGTAGGCCAGCACCGCGCCGACGACGAACAGCACCACGGCGGGGATCACGAAAGCGATCGCGAAGCGGCGCTCCTTCTGATAGAGCCCGGGCGTGATGAACGCCCAGAGCTGGTAGAACCACACCGGGCAGGCCAGCACCACTCCCGCCGTCAGGCCGACCTTGAGCCGCAGCATGAACTGGTCGAACGGCGCGGTCGCCAGCAGCCGGCACTGCCCGCCTGCGCTGATCTCGGCGCGCGCCGATTGCGGCAGCGAACAGTAGGGATGGCGCAGCCACTCGCCGAGGCTTTCCAGGCCGAAGATCGAATGCGAGTACCAGACGAAGCCGAAAATCGTGGTCAGCAGGATCGCGGCCAGGGAGATCAGCAGCCGGGTGCGCAGCTCGGTCAGGTGATCGACCAGCGACATGGTCGCATCCGGGTTGGTTCGGCTGCGACGGTTACGAGGGTTGAGGCGCCTCAGCAGGCCGGTAGTGCGCGCTGAAACCTTGAAGACTTTCACGATGCTCGGTCAGTGGCGCTCGGGCAGCGCGCGACGATGGTGACGGCTAGGCCGGACGTGCTTCGCTGTGCCCCTGCTCGCTGGGCGCCGGCGCGTCGACCCGCTGCGACTGCACCGGCTGGGGGGCGGCCGGCGGGGTCGACGGGGTGTCCAGGGACGGCGCTTCCGCCTTGTTCTCGGTCTGCATCTCGCGCAGTTCGGACTTGAAGATCCGCATCGACTTACCCAACGAACGCGCAGCGTCGGGGAGCTTCTTGGCACCGAACAGCAAGATCACCACGACCGCGAGGATCGCCCAGTGCCACGGACTAAGACTGCCCACTTTGATTACCTCCAGACGTTCACCCGATGCTACCGCAGCGGGGCCGGGTGGCGGCGGGCCCGCGCCGCGCCGCGGTGGACCATCTCGCCTGGACTTTTGTCAGTTCATGGCGTCGTAGGCGGTCAGGGCGGCCGCCGCCGTATCGCGCACCCGCCGCGCCAGCGACGCGGGTGCCAGCACCTGAACGTCGGGGCCGAAGCCCAGCACCAGCCGCGTCATCCAATCCTCGGAGGCATAGGTCATCACCGCCTCGCAGGATCCGTCCGGCAGCTCGCGCACGTCGCGCATCGGGTAGTACTCGAACATCCAGGACGCCGCCGGGGCCCGGGCGCAGGACGCTTCGGCCGCGGCAACGGCCGTCGACGAGCCCGCGCCGGTGGAGAACCGGGCCGCCGCCGCGGTGCGTGCGGCCGTGCAGTCCAAGCACGCGCTGGCCATCGACTACTACTCCGCCTCCCACGACACCCTGACCAGCCGGGTCGTCGACCCCATCCGGGTGCTGCTGATCGGCGGCCACAGCTACCTGGAGGCCTGGTCGCGCGAGGCCGAGGGCGTTCGGCTGTTCCGCTTCGACCGGATCGTCGACGCCAGCGAGCTCGATGAGCCGGCCGCGCCGCCCGAGCCCGCCCTGCACGCGCCGCCGGACACCTCGCTGTTCGACGGCGACCCGGCGCTGCCGTCGGCCAGCCTGCGCGTGGCCCCGGCGGCG
>NZ_LZKV01000090.1:0-6441 GCF_001672995.1 Mycobacterium sp. 1482292.6
GGTGCTGATCCGTTCGTGCCAGCCCCCCACCGAGCGGCTGGCCGCCCAGCCCGGCGACGACGCGACGCCCGGGAAGAAGAAGCGCCGCTTCGGCCGCGACCCGGTCTCCGTCCTGCTGATCTTCATCATCGTGTTCGCCCTGATCATCGCCGCGCTCATCGGGGCCGAGCTCTACGTGCGCCACGTCGCGGACAGCAAGGTCGCCGAGGCGGTGGCCTGTGAGGTCAAGGACCAGGCCACCGCGTCCTTCGGCGTGACGCCCCTGATGCTCTGGCAGCAGGCGACGAAGCACTACACCAACATCTCGGTGCAGACGGCCGGCAACAACATCCGCGACGCCAAGGGCATGAAGCTCTCGATCAACATCAACGACGTGCGCCTCAAGGACAACGGCAACTCGAAGGGCACCATCGGCGCCCTGGACGCCACCATCAGCTGGACCAGTGACGGCATCAAGCAGTCGGTACAGAACGCCATCCCGGTGCTGGGCCCGTTCGTCACCAACACCGTGACCACGCACCCCGCCGACGGCACGATCGAGTTGAAGGGCATGTTGGACAACATCACCGCCAGGCCGGTGGTGTCGGGCACCGGGTTGCAGCTGCAGATCGTCAGTTTCAACGCGCTCGGCTTCACGATGCCCAAGGAGTCCGTGCAGTCGACGCTGGACGACTTCACCTCGAACCTGACCAAGAACTACCCGCTGGGCATCCACGCCGACAGTGTGCAGGTCACGGATACCGGTGTGACGAGCCACTTTTCGACGCGCAACGCCACCATCCCCACCGGCAACGACAACGACCCCTGCTTCGCCAACCTGTGACGGCGAGCTTCTAGCCGGACGGCTCAGCCCAGGCCGTCGAGCACCGCCCGGGTGCCCGACAGCCCGAGCCGGGTGGCGCCGGCGTCCAGCATCGCCAGCGCGTCCGCGGCGGAGCGGATGCCGCCGCTGGCCTTCACCCCGAGGCGTCCCCCGACCGTCTCGGCCATCAGGGCGACCGCGCGCACGGATGCACCGCCGGCCGGATGGAACCCGGTCGACGTCTTGACGAAGTCGGCGCCGGCCTCTTCGGCGGCGCGGCACACCCGCACCAGGGTGGCCTCGTCGGCCAGGGCCAGCAGCGCCGCCGACTCCACGATCACCTTGAGCACGGCGCCGCCGATCGCGCCGCGCACAGCCCGGACATCCGAACGCACGGCGTCGATGTCGCCGGACAGCGCCGCCCCCACGTCGATGACCATGTCGACCTCGGTGGCCCCGGCCGCGACGGCCAGGGCCGCCTCGTGCGCCTTCACCGCCGGGAGGTGCTTGCCCGAGGGGAAACCCGCCACGGCGGCCACCCGCAGCCCGGTGCCGGCCCGCACCGCGACGGGGACCATCGAGGGCGAGACGCATACCGCGTAGACGCCCAGTTCGCCCGCTTCGGCGACCAGGGCGGCCACGTCGGCGTCGGTTGCTTCGGGCTTGAGCAGCGTGTGGTCGACGAACGCCGCCAACTGCGCTCGGCTGGGTTGGGTTGGCATCAGAAGGATTCTTCCGGACCGCCGGGATTGCAGCCGGAGGCGACCATCTCGGCGTCGTCGACGACCGGTCGCCACGGCTCGAGGTTCCAGCTGACCTTGCCGGGCTGGGCGAGTTCGGCGAACTCCCAGTGGCAGAGGAACTGCGCGCGCATGCCGGCGGTGTCGGCGTCCGGGGACGCGGCGAGCACCTCGGCCCAGGCCTCGTCGGCCAGGGCGGTGGTTGCGGGGATGCGCGAGGCGGCCCGCCCGGCCGGCGACGGAAACACCCGCAGGCTGCTGCGGCCCTGCCACTGCGCCCACTGAGTGTGGTCGATGTACGGCGGGGACGGCGCGGGCGGTTCGGCCGCGCCGCTACCGGGGTCCGGCGCGGCGGCAGCGGGCGGTATCGGACAAGCCAGGGCGACGAGCACCGCGACCGGCGCCGTCAGCAGTGCCATCATTGCGCTAGCGCGACTTACCTTGTATCTCAAGCAGTTTGGGCCGCACATCGACCAGGTACACACCGGCGGCACAGGCCGCGATCGCCATACCGAGCACGCCGAACACGAAACCCAAGATGGATGTCAGGGCGACGGCCCCTCCCAGGATCAGCAACCACACGGGCTTGGTCAGCTTCTCGGCGGCGGTGTAGGCGTCGGGTCGTTGCAGCGCAGCATGCACGAACGCGTAGATGGCCGTGACCAAGACGGCGATCTGCAAGACCAGCATGACGGTTTGCACGAGGTGGCTCACGCCCTAAGGGTATGCGGGCACCCGCCAAAACGTCGACTCCGAGTCACCCGGAGGCGACTCGGAGCCGATCGTCGTGAAATGTCGTGCTTACTTCTGGGTGACCTTCTTGGCGGCCGCCTTCTTGGCCGGCGCCTTCTTGGCCGGCGCCTTCTTGGCCGGCGCCTTCTTGGCGGGCGCGTTCACGGCCTTCTGCGCCTTCTTGGTGGCCGCTTCGGTCTTGCCGGGCAGCTCGATGCCGACCAGCTTGGCGGCGCGCTCGCCGACCGCGCGGGTCTGCGAGGCGACGGTGCCGAGAGCTTCCTGCGTCAGCTCGACGGCCTGGTCGACGTAGCCCTCGGCACGCGCGGAGGCGTCCTCGAACGCGGTCTGGTTACGCAGCCGCTGCAGGGCCGCCTCACCGCGCTCGACCAGCTCGTTGTACCGGCTGGTCGCCGCCTCGAGGTAGCCCTCGGCGGCCTTGCGCAGCTCTTCGGTGGTGAACTTGTCGCGCAGCTCGGTGAACTGGTCGGGCAGGTCCTCCTGCAGCTTGGTCAGGCGAGCGCGACGTTCCTCGACCCGGGTACGGGTCTCGGCGCGGGTTTCCTCGGCGCGCTCCCGCAGGCCGGCGATCAGGTCGTTGACGGTGGCCAGGGCCAGGTCGGCCGCGCCCAGGGCTGCGAGCAGCGGGGCCCGCAAATCTTCGATGTTCGTGTTTTCCGCCATGGTTTTTCCTTTCATGCTGTGTTTTCGCTATCGGCGTTATTCGGTGTTATTGGCTGTCTGGTCGAGAAGTTAGGTGCAAACGTCTCCTTCGCAACTGGGGCCGCCAATGCCGGGGCGGTTCGTCCAGCGGTTCAGCTGGAACCCGGTAGGTCTTCCACGGTGGGTAACCGCGACGGCCGGTCGTCTATACATCACCAACTCGCTACCGCGATGCGCAGAGTCCGCTTTCTCGGGTAAACGCCCAGCACAGCTGGCTACCGTGCCGGATCGAACGGACTGCTCACTCGCTGTCGGATTCGGTCGGACACTCCTCTGGGATCGATTCGTTTTGCTGGGTGAACGATGAATAGATGTCGAGCAGAATTTGCTTTTGGCGCTCGGTGATCGCAGTGTCGGTGACGATCGCGTCCCGCACCTGACTTTTGTCGCTGGGCTCGAGAATCCCGGCGCGCACATAGAGAACCTCGGCGGAAACCCGAAGGGCCTTCGCGATCTGGTTCAGGACATCGGCGGAGGGCTTACGCAATCCACGCTCCACCTGGCTCAAATATGGATTGCTGACCCCGGACTTTTCGGCGAGTTGGCGCACCGACACCTGCGCGAGTTCACGCTGGCTGCGGATGAAACTGCCGATGTCGGAGGCCACTTCGGAGGCAGCGTTGGACACCTTGGCGGAGAGCTTCTCCTCGGGCGTCATGGCGTGCTCCTGGTCGGCGACTGATCTTGACGCGGATCAGACTACTACAAGTGCTTGCTATTGCAAGCACTTGTTAGCACTACTAGAAATCCGTTAAATCAGTAGCTGCGCGACGGCATAAATCGCCAAACCCGCCAGCGACCCGACGACGGTTCCATTGATCCGAATAAATTGCAGGTCACGGCCGACGTGCAATTCGATGCGCCGGCTGGCCTCCTCGGCGTCCCAGCGCTCGATCGTGTCGGTGATGATCGCGGTGATCTCCACGCCGTACTGCGAAACCAGATGCTGAGCCGCCCGGACCAGCCAGTTGTCGACCTTGTCGCGCAGGTCCGCGTCGTCGCGCAGCGATTCCCCGATGCGGACCACGGTGTCGGCGATCCGGGTGCGCAGCGTGCTGGACGGGTCGTCCACGCCCTCGAGCACCAGCCGCTTCAGCGTCTTCCACGCGGTCGCGGCGGCGTTGGCGATCTCGTCGCGCGCCATCAGCTGTTCTTTGATCGCATCGGCGCGCGCGATGGTGTCCGGGTCATGCTGCAGGTCGTCGGCGAAGTCGAACAAAAAGCGGGTGGCCGAGCGGCGCAGTTCGTGGTCGGGGTTGCGGCGCACCTTGTCGGTGAAGTCCATCAGCTCGCGGTGGATGCGGTCGCCGACGAGATGGTCGACGAAGCGCGGCGACCAGGTCGGTGAGTCACGCTCGACCACCCGCTGGATGACCTCGCCGGCCTTCAGTGACCACTGAAAGGCCCGGTCGGCCAGCAACTGGATCAGCGCCTCCTGCCGGTGCTCGGCCAGCAGCGTCGCCAGCACGCGCCCGACCGGCGGGCCCCACTGCGGCTCGGCGATGCGGCGCACGATCATCCGGTCGATCACCTGCTGGACGTCCTCGTCGCGCAGCAGTTCGACCAGCACCCGCAGTACCGTGGCCGTCTCGCTGGCCACCCGCTCGGCGTGGGCGGTCTCGGAGAGCCACTTACCGAGCCGGCCGGACACCTGGGCGTCGCGCAGCTTGGTTTCCACGACCTCCGGCGACAGGAAGTTCTCCCGCACGAAGGTGCCCAGGCCCTCGCCCAGCTGGTCCTTCTTGCGCTTGATGATCGCCGTGTGCGGGATGGGAATGCCCAGCGGGTGGCGGAACAGCGCTGTCACCGCGAACCAGTCCGCCAGGGCGCCCACCATCCCGGCCTCGGCGGCGGCGCCGACGTATCCCACCCAGGCCCCCAGGCTGGCGTGCGCCTGGGCCCACCGGCAGGCCAGGAACACGCCGGTGGCACCGATCAGAAAACCCAGTGCCACCATCTTCATCCGGCGCAGCGCCACTCTGCGCTGCGCGTCGGCCTCGGGGTCAGCGCCGGCGAAGGATTCGGCAAAGGATGCGCGCCCCGCGTTCGCCGCGGTCAGTGGCGTCGCCGAATCGGGCCTCGCCGCCGGCGGGCCGGACGCTTCGCCTCGCACCGAGGCTCGATGTGCCACCACTCCATCATCTATCTTTCCCACGAATTGGTGTGACGACACTGTTCGCGACGTCTCACCCACGCCCGGCCAGGGCAGGAAACCGACCCCCTCACGCCGTAAGATCAGGGGCGTCTAGGGAATGGGAATTAGGCGACAGTGGCAGAGCATATTACGGCTGTGAGCGTCAAAATGGATGGGCGCAAGCGGCGCTGGCATCAACACAAAGTGGAGCGTCGTAACGAACTGGTCGACGGCACGATCGACGCGATTCGCCGACTGGGTGGCGCGCTGAGCATGGATGAGATCGCCGCCGAGATCGGGGTCTCCAAAACGGTGCTGTACCGCTATTTCGTCGACAAGAACGACCTGACGACGGCTGTGATGATGCGGTTCACCCAGACCACCCTGATTCCCAACATGGCCGCGGCGCTGACGTCCAACCTCGACGGCTTCGACCTGGCGCGCGAGATCATCCGCGTCTACGTCGAAACCGTCGCGAACGAGCCCGAGCCGTACCGATTCGTGATGGCCAACAGTTCGGCCAGCAAGAGCAAGGTCCTTGCCGACTCCGAGCGCATCATCGCCCGCATGCTCGCTGTGATGATGCGCCGCCGCATGCAACAGGCCGGGATGGACACCGGCGGCGCGGAACCATGGGCGTATCTGATCGTCGGCGGGGTGCAGCTGGCCACCCACTCCTGGATGTCCAACCCGCGGATGAGCCGCGACGAGTTGATCGACTAT
This sequence comes from Mycobacterium sp. 1482292.6, assembly GCF_001672995.1. Lineage (NCBI taxonomy): Bacteria > Bacillati > Actinomycetota > Actinomycetes > Mycobacteriales > Mycobacteriaceae > Mycobacterium > Mycobacterium sp. 1482292.6. The sequence continues at coordinate 5,855 of NZ_LZKV01000090.1, forward strand.
CTGACCATGCTGAGCTGGAACGCCCTCAAGGGCATCGTCGAGGTCGGCGGATCGCTGGAGAAATTCCGCGAGGAGCCCCACCCGTCGCCGATCGTGCCGCCCCGCGGGCTCGACGGCGGGTCCGGTCTTTAACCGGCCCGCAGAAGCGGCTGGAGTTTTTGGGGATTACACCCGCTCCATGTGAGCTTGAACGCGCCTTGGGAATGCGACTTGAACAGCCCCAGGTATTAGCATGCAGGGGAGTATCGGGGGATCAGCGGGGCTGTCGGTTGGCTGTCTACCCCTGTCCCCAAGCAGTTCAGAAAGGCTCGTATCGACATGTCTGTGCAGCTCACGCCGCATTTTGGAAACGTGCAAGCCCATTACGACTTGTCCGACGACTTCTTTCGGCTGTTCCTGGATCCCACACAGACCTACAGCTGTGCCTACTTCGAGCGCGACGACATGACGCTCGAGGAGGCGCAGATCGCCAAAATCGATCTGGCGCTGGGCAAATTGAAGCTCGAACCCGGGATGACGCTGCTGGACATCGGTTGCGGCTGGGGTGGCGCGCTGAAGCGGGCCGTCGAGAAGTACGACGTCAACGT
>NZ_LZKV01000091.1:0-185436 GCF_001672995.1 Mycobacterium sp. 1482292.6
TCGAGATCGACGCACCGCCCCGACTCGTCTGGGACGTCTTCACCGACGTCGAGCACTGGCCGGACTGGACCGCCTCGGTCACCTCCCTGACCGGGCTGGACGGCGCGGCCCTCGCCGTCGGCAGGCGCTTCGCGATCAAGCAGCCCGGCATGTCGAAGCTGAAGTGGCGGGTCACCGAGCTCGACCCCGGCAGGTCCTGGACCTGGGTGCAGCGCTCGCCCGGAGTGCGGGTGCGCGCACGCCACGACGTCATCGCCCAACCCGGCGGCCGCACGTTGGTGCGCCAGCAACTCGACCAGGGCGGCGCGCTGGGGGCCCTCGTCGGGCGGTTGATGATCAAGAAGACCAAGCGCTTCCTCGACCTGGAAGCCCAAGGCCTCAAGGCCCGCGCCGAGCAGCTCAGCCGCGCCGATGGCGCGCACCCCTGACACCGGGCGGCGCCAACAGCTCCTCGAGGCACTCGTCGCCGAGTTCGCCACCGGCGGCATCGGCGACCGGTCCCTGCGCGAGGTGGCCGCCGCAGTGGGCACCAGCCACCGAATGCTGTTGCACCACTTCGGCTCTCGCGAAGACCTGCTCCTGGCAATCGTCGAGGCGGTCGAGCACCGGCAGATGGGTGTGCTGTCCGAACTGCCGACCGGCCCTGCCGAGGGCTTCGCGGCGATGTGGGCCGACCTGCGTCGACCCGAGCTGCGCCAAGCCGAGCGCTTGTTCTTCGAGTGCTACGCCCGCGCCGCCCAGGGCGAAAAGCCTTTTGCCCGAATGGTTCCCGGGGCCGTCGAGAGTTGGCTGGCCGAGGTCGACGCGATCGCCGAGGCTCCGGTCGATCCCGCCTTGGCCCGGCTCGGGTTGGCCGTCGCACGCGGCCTGCTGCTGGATCTCGTCGCGACCGACGACGAGGCCGGCGTGGATGCGGCCGCGCAGGCTTTCATCCGGCTTTTGGCAACACCGAAATAAGCGTGTCGACGAGTTCCTCGGCGCTGGTGTGCCACTTGTCCAGATCCATGTAGCCACTCAAGTCGAGGCCCGTAATGCCATGCGCGCTCGTCAAAATGAGCGCCCCGTAGCGCGGGGCCTGCTGCGGACCGGTGATGCGACCGACCATCTGAAGAAACAGCTCCTGCGTGCGTTGGGCCGCCTGCATCGCCGCGGTCGGGTCACCCGCCGGCGGGGTGAACATCAGGCGGTAGAGATGCGGGCGGGTGCGGCCGATGTCGATCAGCGACAGCAGGGCCGACCGCAGACATTCCTGCGGCGAATCTTCGCTACCCACCAACGCTTCGAGCGCGTCACCCAGTTCGCGCAGTGCGTTGGTGGCCAACTCGGCGAGCAGAGACTCCTTGTCGGCAAAGTGCCGATACGCCGCCGAGCGCGACACGCCGCTGCGGGCGCCGACCTCGCGCAGCGTCACCGCGTCGACACCGCCGAGGTCGAGCAACACCCCCGCCGCCTCGACCAACGAACGGCGCGTCGCCGCCGCGCTTTCGGCCCTTGTCGTCACCCGCAGAGCATAAGCCGGTCGTTGGGTTGACAATGTCAACTCGACTGCTAGTTTGAGATGACAGCGTCAACTCAAACTAGGTCCCCTCGATCGGAGAACCCCATGATGTCGTCGAATCGCGCCAACCGTAATGAGCTGATCGTCGTCACCGGCGCCTCGACCGGCATCGGCGCGGCCACCGCTCGAGAATTGGCCCGCAAGGGTTTTCATGTGCTGGCCGGTGTGCGCCGCGACGCGGACGCCGAGGCGCTGCGCGCACAAAACATCGAGCCGCACATCCTGGACATCACGATGGAAACGGACGTGGCCGCCATCGCCGACCGCGTCGCGCGCGATCCGCTGCGCCGTCCCCTGCGCGCGCTGGTCAACAACGCCGGCATCGCGGTCAATTCTCCAGTCGAAACGCTGCCGATCGACCAGTGGCGCCGGCAATTCGAGGTAAACCTCTTCGGCCACATCGCGATGACCCAGAAGCTGTTGCCGGCCCTGCTGCTCAGCGGAGGCACCGTCGTCAACATCAGCTCGGTCGGCGGCAAGGTGGTGTTGCCGACGTATGGCGCGTATGCCGGTTCGAAGTTCGCCCTGGAAGCCGCCAGTGACGCGTTGCGGCGGGAGGTCGCCGAACTCGGCATCAAGGTGGTCGTCGTCGAACCCGGCGCGGTCAAGACCGAGATGGCCGAGCGCGGCATCAGCACCGCCGAGGGCCTGATGGCCAGCCTGACCGAGGCGCAACTCGCCCGCTACGGCGATCTCATCGGGGCCGTCACGGCGCAAGCCCGGTCGTTCGGCGAGGAGGGCGTTTCGGCCGAACACGCCGCGAAGGTGGTCGCCAAGGCCGCGACCGCACCGCGTCCACGCACGCGCTACACCATCGGACGCGATGCCGCAATCCTGTTGTGGATCAACCGCGTGGTGTCCGACCGGGGGCTGGACCGCATCGTGCGGCAGAACCTGCGATCCTTCGCCAGGAAGTCACAGGCCCGCGAACAACGCAGCGCCGCAACAACTTCGGTCGGCCTTTAGACCGCCGCCCGTGCGCCCGTGTTGACGCCGTAGAACTGGTATTCGTCCCGCTTCACCGAACGGGTCGCCCGCCAGTACTCCCAGGTGTAGCCGCCCCAGAGCACGGTGTTCTTGCCGTGCTCGTCCAGATACCAGCTGCTGCAGCCACCGCTGTTCCACACCGAGGGGCCCAGCCTGCGCTGCAGCTCGTCGTTGAACTTGTCCTGGGCGGCGCGGGTCGGGGCCAGCGCCTGGGCGCCCAGCTTGTCGCAGGTCGCGATCGCGTCCGCGACGTAACGGATTTGGGATTCGATCATGAACACCACCGAGTTGTGTCCCAGCCCGGTGTTGGGTCCCAGCAGGAAGAACAGGTTGGGCACGTCGGCGACGGTGATGCCGCGGTGCGCGCCGATGCCCTCGCGGTTCCAGCGGTCCACCAGGTCCTCGCCGTGCAGCCCCTTGATCTGGACGTAGGTGTAGGAGTCGGTGACGTGGAAGCCGGTGGCGTACACGATCACGTCGGCGGGCCGGTGGGTGCCGTCGGCGGTGACGATGCCGTCGGCGGTGATCCGCGAGATGTGGTCGGTGACCAGTTCGGTCTTCGGGTCCGCGACCGCGCCGTAATAGGTGGAGGAGTTCAGGATTCGCTTGCACCCAATGCGGTAATTCGGGATCAGCTTGCGCCGCAACTCCTTGTCCTTGACCGCTCGGCGAATGTTGTATTTGCAGTAGGACTCGATGAACTTGAGCAGGTTCGGCCGCTTGGTCATGCCGAAGGCCAGCGCTTCCTGCCCCCAGTAGATCGCGAGCCGCACCAGCGCGCGCAGCCCGGGCACGTTCTCCATGGCCCGGCGCACCGCCGGCGGAATCTCGGGGTTCGACCGCGGCACCACCCACGGCGGAGTGCGTTGGTAGAGCTGAAGTTCGGCGACCTTCCCGACGATCTCCGGCACGATCTGGATCGCACTGGCGCCGGTCCCGATGACGGCCACCCGCTTGCCGGTCAGGTCGACGCTGTGGTCCCACTCGGCGGAATGGAAAGCGGCGCCGGCAAACTCGTCGCGGCCTTCGATGTCGGGCATGGACGGGATGTGCAGCGCGCCCGCACCCGAGATCAGGAACTGGGCGACGTATTCGCGCCCGTCGGCGGTGAACACGTGCCAGCGGTTCTCGTCATCGTCCCAATGGGCCCGATCGACCAGCGAGTCGAACTCTATGTAGCGACGCAGCCCGTACTTCTCGGTGACGCCCTTGAGGTAGTCCCAGATCTCGGGCTGAAAGGAGAACGGGTTCTTCCAGTCGGGCTTGGGCTCGAACGAGAACGAATAGAGGTGCGACGGGATGTCGCAGGCGCACCCCGGATAGCTGTTGTCCCGCCAGGTGCCGCCGATGTCGCCGGCCTTTTCCAGGATGACGAAGCCGACGCCCTGCTTTTGCAGCGCGATCGCCATCCCCAGACCGGAGAACCCGGTCCCGATGATGACGGCGCGCGTGTGCACGGGCTTCGAGGCGCTGGCCGCAGGGGTTGTCTCGGTTTGTGTCACGACGTCGGTCACGGTCGATCGGTCCTTCTATCCAGGCGTGTCGCGGGTCGGCGTCAGCCGGCGTCTTCGGCTGCGGCCCCGGCCGGCGCAGATACCCAGTACCCAGGGTATCGGTTTGGACGAGTGTTATCGATGGCCGCGGCGGTTGTCAACGCGGAACCGCGCTCAGCCCACGGCCGGCTTGACGGTCACCATGTCGTGAATCGGCAGGTCAGGATTCATCGTGATGCCCAGCGCCTCGGCGGTCCCGACGATGACCCCCATCATGATGGTGGTCAGGTGCGCGACGAACTGCTCGCGCGACATCAGCCGGGGGCTGTCCGGCTCGGGGCCCAGCCACCACTCCGTGGCCGACGCGGCGCAGCCGAACGCCGCGTTGCCGGCCAGTTCGACCGCCGCGTGGTCGAGTTCCATCTCGCGCAGCTCGTTGTCGAACATGTCGGCCACGGCCAGGGTGATGCCGCGTCCCTCGTCCAGGATCTGGGGGCTGGCCGCCGAGCGGCCCTGGATGAAGACGCGCAGCACATTGGGGTGCTTGTCGACCAGGATCACGTACTCCTCGACGCTGCGCCGGATCACCTCACGGGCCGAGTCCGTTTTCAGGTCGATGGACGCGAAGATCGCGGCCCACAGCATGTCGCGTAGCCGCTCCCCGATCGCCTGGAACAGGTCCGACTTGTCGTGGAAGTGCCGGTAGATCTTCGGCTTGGCGGTGCCGGCCTCCTCGGCGATTTCCCGCACGGACAGTTCGGGGCCGAGCCGGTCGATGGCGCGGAAGGCCGCGTCGACGATTTCGCTGCGCACTTTCTTGCGGTGCTCGCGCCAGCGCTCGCTGCGCGCGTCGACCTTGGCCCCAGGCTTGACAGCCGGGTGGGGTCTAGGAGGCCGAGGAATTCTCACCACATCAAGCACTGTACCGCGCGACGGGCGCTGACCTGGGCAGACTGCCCGATCAAACGGCTGGGCGTGCCCGTTCAGGCGTATCGCTGGGCGTACTCACCGGGACTGCAGCCGAGCATCGAGCGGAAGTCGTTGGTGAAGTGGGCTTGGTCATACCAGCCGAGGCGAACCGCCAGATCGGCCAGATCGACGGATCGATCGGTCTCGATTGCCAACGCCGCCTGCTGCAGGCGGTAACGGCACAGGACCCATTTGACCGGAACCCCGACGTAGTGGCGGAAAACCCGCTGGGTGGTTCGCACGCTCCACGGTGAGCACGCCATCACGTGCTGTACTCGCTGGATGGCGTCGTCGTCACGGATCCGGTCTAGCAGCGCGTTGAGTGACGTATAGGTCGGGTCGGGGTCGGTGCGTGTCCCGATCATGGCGTCCAGTTGCGCGGTCGTGCCATCGATATCATCGTCGAAAAGCGCTGGGCTGTCGAATAAGTCGTCATCGACGCACACAACCCGGCCGGTCAGCGCGCTTGCATCGCGTCGGAATCGGGCGGTGAATCCGCCCGGCCGGAAGCGCGCGCCGACCACCGCGCCGCGTCCCGACAACTCGATGGCGAAGATCCGCTGAACCACGCCGTGCACCAAGGTGGCCGGCAGGGTGAACCCATGGCGGGGTGAGTCGGTGCCCCACTCATGGGTGAGATTGATGGATGGGAAAGTGATGACCAAGCTTTCCTGCGGGGTCCGCCCGGTCAGGTCCCAGCGCACCGACCAGAAGTGCTCGACGAATTCGGCAGCCGCCACCGAGGGCACCGTGCGGTCGAGCTCGAATATCGAGCCGGTGGCAGCCCGCCCGACCACACCGGGCTCCGGCGCTCCCGCCGGTGGCGTGTTTTTACAAGCGTCCACGCGACGAATCTAGCCAAGCTGAACGACATGAATCCCGAACCGATCCCCGAGGGCTACACGAGTTTGACCCCTTTTCTCGTTGTCGACGGAGCCGCAGCCGCCATCGAGTTCTACACCGACGTCTTCGGCGCGGCACTCGTCGAGAAGATGCTCGGGCCCGATGGCACGGTCGCGCACGCGGAGTTGGACTTCGGGCGCGGCAGGTTGCAGCTGTCCGACCCCAACCCCAGCTATCAGCTTGAAGCCCCGAGCCGCACCGAGGCGGTCACCCACTCGATCGCGCTCTACTGCGCGGACGTCGACGCCGTGCTGGCGCGGGCCCAGAACGCGGGGGCCACACTGCGGGAGGCGGCCCAGACCTTCGTCACCGGCGACCGGTTCGGGTCCATCACAGACCCGTTCGGGCAGCGGTGGTCGATCATGACGCGGGTCGAAGACATCGACTCAACCGAACGCGAACGCCGGCTGGCCAACTGGGGCGCCGAGAACCTTTGATCGGTCGCGGTCCTCGAGCATGCAAGACACGCAGCCCTCGACTTCTGTTCCGCCGATGCGTCGCTACGGCCCGTGCAGTACCTCGCTCGGTGAGCGGCCGAACTCCCGCCGGTAGTCGGCCGCGAACCGGCCGAGATTGCCGAAACCCCAGCGGTATGCGACGGCGGCCACCGTCGTCCCGTCCTCGACTGATGACTGCCTGAGCTCCGCGTGCGCTCGCGCGAGGCGGATCGACTTCAGGTGTGCCATGGGAGTCGTGTCCAGGTGCCTACGAAAGGCCTCCTGGAGGGCACGAGTGCTCAACCGTGCTGCGGCCGCGACGTCACCGATCCTGATGTCCTCAGCGGCCGCGTCCTCGAGGTAGGCGATCGCACGCCGAACGGCCGGAGGTTCGACGCGGCCACTCGGACCCGCATCGGCCGCCGGAAAAATGCCGGCGTAGGCCTCCACGATGCTCGCTATCAACATGCGACGTATCTGGGCGGACAGCAATGTCTCGGACGTGAGGAGCCCGTTCGGTCCGGCGTTGCGGAGCAGGAACTGCATCACCTTCGCAACGGCCACCGTTCCCGCCCGGGAGGCGTGCCGGTCCAACGGGAATCGGACCGCGGCCGGCTCGCCCGCGCCGGTGAATTCACCAACCGCCGCCTCGAACTCGGTGCGGCCGATCCGCACATGGAAGAGGTTGCAGTTCTCTTCCCAACGCAACTGATACGCGGTGTGCGCGTCCAGCACGACATGTTCGCCGGGCAGCAGCAACCGTTCCCCACTCGCGGCACGGACCGCAAACCGCCCGCTGATCTGCTGGGAAACCAGGACGAAGTCGTCGAACGTCGACGATTCCATCAGGGTTGTAGCCGACCCATACGAGAGGGCGTAGACGCCTAGCCCAGTGGTGCCGCCCTCGGCGTGCCGGGCCCGGAACGCCGATAACCTGCCTTTTACAGCGAGGCGATGGGGACAGTAGACAGACGCGACTTGAGTTCTCGCGTCGTCCGGATCCGAGGTGTCGATCCGGATGCGCAGGCCGTCGATCATCAGGCTGTGGCCCGTTCGTGGATCGCCGTCGCCATTTCAAGCACGCTCAAGCCCCGCCCGACGGCTGACGTCGTCGGTTTCGCCGGCAGGCGCGGAGGGCGCCGCGACGAGGGAAAGGCCGCGGAGGCCGGCGGCGCGGTCGCGCGCGCAATCGCCTGCAAGCGGTGTCACCTCGTTCACGCTCGTCGTTTGGTAAGGGCCAATCAAGCCTGCACCAGCGCAGCGCGATTCACCCATGGCTATCGAGCCGTTGTGCCCACGAAATGCGACACCCTGACGTCAAGGAACAGCCGCGTATTCGATCGGCATCACCGGACGCCCGGTGGCGGCGCGCGCCGGCCTGGAGCGGACCAGTCGGGGCCACCAGAAGAAGGGTCCGAGGAGCCGGGCAAGCGCGGGGGTGACGAACGAACGCACGATGAGAGTGTCGAGCAGCAAACCGATCCCGATCGTCGATCCCATTTCCCCCACCGAGACCAGCTTCCCGGAAACCATCGCCATCATGGTGACGGCGAAGACCAGGCCCGCGGTGGTGACCACCTTGCCCGAGTTGGCGACCGCTCTGATCAGACCGGTGTTCAGGCCCGCTCGGCTTTCTTCGAGGTAGCGGGCGATGAGCAGCAGGTTGTAGTCAGAGCCGACCGCAACCAGGATGATGAAGGTGAGCGGCAGGCCAAGCCAGCTCATCGGGATGCCGAGCACGTGCTGCCAGATCAGGACCGATAGGCCGAACGCTCCCGAGTAAGAAAACGCGACGGTTCCGATGATGACCAACGCCGCGATCACGCTTCGTGTGATGAGCAGCATCACCAGGAAGATCAACGCGAATGCTGCGGTGGCCGCGATGATCAGGTCCGTTTTGGCCGCATCCTGGATGTCCCAGTACGTCGTCGCCGCGCCGCCGAGATAGACGCGGGCGCCACCGAGGGTGGTGCCCTTCAGCGCCTCCTGCGCGGCCGCCAGATAGGTCTGGTCATGCTGGATGCCTTGCGCAGTGAGCGCCTCACCGTCGTGGTAGATCATGTATCGCGCGGCTTTGCCGTCCGGAGACACGAAGTATTTCAGGTCGATCCGGAAAGAGGGATTCGCGAAGGCGTCTGGTGGTAGGTAGAAGAATTCGTCGTTCTTCGCACTGTCGAAAGCGTAACCCAGGTCCATCATCTGGCGGCTCAGCTCGTCGAGTTGGGCCAACTGGGGTTCGATCGTGCTGTGCTCAGCCAGGATGACCCGGTGGAGTTGGTCGAGCTCATCGACGTTGCGGCTGAGTAGTTCGACCAGTTGTGGCAGCACCGAGTCCTGGATCAGTGCAGCTTGAAGATTCTTGTCCATCTGCTCGTCCAGCTGGTCGAACTTGTCGGTCGCGTCGAACAGCGATCGCAATGACCAGCAGAGCGGGATGTCGAAACAATGCTTCTCCCAGTAGAAGTAGCTTCGGACCGGACGCCAGACGTCGTCGAACTCGGCGATGTTGTCCCGCAGCGCATCCGTGACGTCTTTCATGCCCTGGGCGGCGTTGGCGGCGAGATGCGTCGCGCCGGCCTGTTGTGACGTCAATTGCTGCTGATGACGCATCAGTTCGGTCATGCGACTCGTGATGTCGGCCATGTCGGTCAGCCGGGTGTTCAGGTCGGTGAGGAACGGCACGAGCTCCTTGATCTTCGTTCCCATCGAGCCCATTGTGTAGGTGAAGGATGAATGCTCGAGCGGAGTCCCCAGCGGCCTGGTGACGCTCTGGATCAACCCCACGCCCGGAGTGTGAAAGACGCTGCGCGCCACCCGATCTAATGCGATCATATCCGTGCTGTTACGCATATCGTGATCGGACTCGACCATGAGCATGTCGCCGTTGAGCCTGCTGACCGGGAAGTGCCTGTCGCTCGCGGCATATCCCAGCTTCGACGGGCTGTCATCGGAGATGTAGATGCGGTCGTCGTAGTTGGGCCGGTAGCTGGGCAACGTCAGCGATCCCACAAGCACCACCAGGCAACTTGCCAACAGGACCCGGCCAGGCCACCGGACGGTAACCGTGCCGATCTTGCGCCAAATGCCGGCGCCTCCTTGGCGTTTCGGTTCGAATACCCCAAATCTGCTGCCGAGTGCCAGCACGGCCGGCCCGAAGGTCAGGGCGGCGCTGACCGCGGTGAGCATTGCCACGGCACAGGGGATCCCACAGGTGTTGAAGTAATTGAGCCGGGTGAACTTGAGGCAGAACGTCGCGCCGGCAACCGCAAGACCAGACCCCAGGATGACGTGCGACACGCCGTTGACTGCGGAATAGTATGCGGTTTCCCGGTCTTCGCCAGCGTGGCGTGCTTCGTGATAGCGGCCGATCAAGAAGATCGCGTAATCGGTGCCCGCGCCGAGGATGAGGGATACCAAGAGGTTCGACGCGAACTCCGATATCCCGATGAGCTTGTGGAAGGCCAACAAGGACACCAAGCCCCGCCCGCAGTTCAGTTCCAGCATCACCATGAGCAGGACGAGCAGCGCGGTCGAGACCGAGCGGTAGACGACCAGCAGCATCACGGTGATCAGGACGATGGTGACGAACATGATCATGATCAGGCTCTCGTTACCGGCTTCGAGCATATCCGCCGACAGCGGTGCCGAACCCGAGACGTAGACCTTCAGACCGGGCGGGGTTTTGTTCTGCGAGACCAGGTCTCGCACCGCCTTGATCGACTCGTCCGAGACCGCCGAGCCGAGGTTGCCGGCGGTCCGTACCAGCGTGTAGGACGCCTTTCCGTCGTTGCTCTGCACCCCCGCGGCGGTGGTTCCCTGCCCCCAGAGGTTCATCACGTATTGAACGTGTTTGTCGCGCCGTAGTTTTGCGACCAGATCGTTGTAGAACACATGGTCGCCTTCGTCCAACTTGTGTTCGCCTTCCAGCACGACCATCACCAGGCTGTTGCTGTCGGACTCTTTGAATACCTGCCCGATGTGGATGAGTGCTTGTGACGATGGCGCGTTGACCGGGACCAGCGGACCCCGGTTCGCTTCGGTGACCGGCTCCAGCTGCGGAACGACCGTGTTGAGTACAACCATGAGGGCGATCCACGCGAGCACCACGGGCACGGCGAACCTGCGAATGGCCTTGGCGAAGAACGGCCTTCGCGTGTTATCACTATGGTTCATGCGGACAGCACCTGGCACCATACGCCGGCATGGTCACCGGTTGCCGTGTGTTCGGAACGCACCTGCCCGTCGACAGTGATACGGCAGCCGATGTTGCCGCCTGCCACCTGCGCGGCGATATCGGCGGTGGCCGTCGTCAAGACCGTTACTTCGGTGTGTGTCCACGGCAGCGCCGCGAGGTCGACCAGTACGGGGCGGGAGTTCACGTCCCAGTAGCTGGCCCTTCCCCACCCCGCGAGATCGCCGAAAATGTCGTATTCGATGCGTTTGGGATTGAACTGGGCTATCGAGAATTTGTTGCCCGGACTTCGAGTTCGGTCCTGGGAACCGAAGATCCCGTGTGCGGAGTCGATGATGAATGCAGCCAGGACAACCACGACGGCCACCAGGGCGGGCAGCCAGAGCCTGCTGACCAGCCGCCGACGTACGGACGCGACCATGAGTGTGACCCCTCCTGCGGGCCAAGGAAAGACATGCGGGGATGACAGTGAACGCAGCTGCGACGAAACCGCTAGGTGCGCAACCCGCTGAGCATCCGGGTGAAACTCGCAAGCTCGGCGAAGCCGTCCCCGGTGGGAGCGGGTCGCCCGGCGTCCCGAAAGACGGTGTCGAGATCCGCACTGCTTGCCTTCCAGCCACGCTCGGCCAGATACGCCACCGGATCGGCGTGCTTTCCGGCGAAAGTCAGGTCGCGCATGTCTATTTCGGGGTCCCGCTCATTCCACATCGCATGGTGCATTCGCAGGTTATCGCCAAGCGCGTCGGCCCGGGGGCTGTCGATGTAGTCGGCCCCGAGCCGGCTGCCAGGGGCACTCAAGGCGGTGATCGCGTCGAGTATCTCGTCGTGTGTCTCGGGCGGTAGGTACCCGATGAGTAGGCCCTCGACGATCCAGACGGTCGGCTGAGCGCCATCGAAACCCGCTTGCCGCAATGCCGTTGACCAGTCCTGGCGCAAATCGATGCCCAGGCAGTGGTGCCCCTCTGCAGGCGGCCAGCCCAATCCGGTCAGGACGCTGCGCTTCCACTCGATTACCCGCGGTTGGTCGACTTCGTAGATGGACATCGCCGACGGCCAATCCAACCGGTAGGCGCGACAATCCAATCCGGCGGCCAGGATCACGGCTTGCCGAATGCCCGACCGACACGCGTCGAGGGCGAAGTCATCGAGGCTGCTACTGCGCATCCCGAAGTAGGCGGGCATCCAGGCGACATCGAGGTCGGAGAAACTGATTGTGCCGTCGACTATTTGGGTGAACAATCGTAGTCCGACCGCCCGGACCAATACCTCGGCGAACGGATCCCTGATTACCGGGTCGGTTTGCCTGCTGGCGACCGCCCGTGCCGCGGCCACCATCGTCGCCGTCGCGCCTACGCCGGTCTTGAGGTCCCAACTATCGTCACGGGTCCGTGGCATGATCGCCCCTTTGCATCATCTGGCCCCCGAACGAATCTGCGTCGCTCGGGTCGCTGTCTGATGCAAAGTTAGGGCGGCTACGACAGCCGGTCTACCCGGATTACGCGGGCGGTGGCCGGAAAACGCGGTGGCGCCCGGCTTTACACCGGGCGCCGGGCCTTAGAGCATGCAGGACACGCAGCCCTCGACCTCTGTTCCCTCCAAAGCCATCTGCCGCAGCCGGATGTAGTACAGCGTCTTGATTCCCTTGCGCCAGGCGTAGATCTGCGCCTTGTTCACGTCGCGGGTGGTGGCGGTGTCCTTGAAGAACAGCGTCAGCGACAGGCCCTGGTCCACGTGCTGGGTGGCCGCGGCATAGGTGTCGATGATCTTCTCGTAACCGATCTCGTAGGCGTCCTGGTAGTACTCCAGGTTGTCGTTGGTCAGATACGGCGCCGGGTAGTAGACACGGCCGATCTTGCCTTCCTTGCGGATCTCGATCTTGCTCGCCACCGGGTGGATCGAGCTGGTCGAGTGGTTGATGTAGCTGATCGATCCCGTCGGCGGGACGGCCTGCAGGTTCTGGTTGTAGATGCCGTGCTGCTGCACCGACTCCTTCAGCCGCTGCCAATCCTCCTGCGTGGGAATGCGAATGCCCGCCTCGGCGAAGATCTCGCGCACCCGCGGGGTGGCCGGTTCCCACACCCGCTCGGTGTACTTGTCGAAGAACTCACCCGAGGCGTACTTCGACTTCTCGAAGCCGCCGAACTTGCTGCCCCGCTCGATCGCGATGCGGTTCGAGGCGCGCAGTGCGTGGTAGAGCACGGTGTAGAAGTAGATGTTGGTGAAGTCGATGCCTTCTTCGGAGCCGTAGTGGATGCGCTCGCGGGCCAGGTAACCGTGCAGGTTCATCTGGCCGAGGCCGATCGCGTGGGACTCGTTGTTGCCCTGCTCGATTGAGGGCACCGAGGTGATGTGGGTCTGATCGCTCACCGCCGTCAGCGCCCGGATCGCGACCTCGATGGTCTGCGCGAAGTCGGGCGAGTCCATCGTCTTGGCGATGTTCAGCGACCCCAGGTTGCACGAAATGTCCTTGCCCACTTTGGCATACGACAAGTCATCGTTGAACACCGACGGCGTGGAGACCTGCAGGATCTCCGAGCACAGGTTCGAGTGGGTGATCTTGCCGTCGATCGGGTTCGCCCGGTTCACCGTGTCCTCGAACATGATGTAGGGGTAGCCGGATTCGAACTGCAGCTCGGCCAGCGTCTGGAAGAACTCGCGCGCCTTGATCTTGGTCTTGCGGATGCGGGCGTCGTCGACCATCTCGTAGTACTTCTCGGTGACCGAGATGTCGGCGAACGGCAGGCCGTAGACCCGCTCGACGTCGTACGGCGAGAACAGGTACATGTCCTCGTTCTTCTTGGCCAGCTCGAAGGTGATGTCGGGAATCACCACGCCCAGGCTCAGCGTCTTGATGCGGATCTTCTCGTCGGCGTTCTCGCGCTTGGTGTCCAGGAACCGGTAGATGTCCGGGTGATGGGCGTGCAGGTACACCGCGCCGGCGCCCTGCCGCGCGCCGAGCTGGTTGGCGTAGGAGAAGGAGTCCTCGAGCAACTTCATGATCGGGATGACGCCAGAGGACTGGTTCTCGATGTTCTTGATCGGGGCGCCGTGCTCGCGAATGTTGCTCAGCAGCAACGCAACTCCCCCGCCACGCTTGGACAGCTGCAGCGCGGAGTTGATCGATCGCCCGATCGACTCCATGTTGTCCTCGATGCGCAGCAGAAAGCAGCTCACCGGCTCGCCGCGCTGCTTTTTGCCCGAGTTCAGAAACGTCGGGGTGGCCGGCTGGAATCGCCCGTCGATGATCTCGTCGACCAGCTTTTCGGCCAGCACGGTGTCGCCGGCGGCCAGCGTCAGCGCCACCATGACCACGCGGTCCTCGAAGCGCTCCAGGTAGCGCTTCCCGTCGAACGTCTTCAGCGTGTAGGAGGTGTAGTACTTGAACGCGCCCAGAAACGTCGGGAACCGGAACTTCTTGGCGTAGGCCCGGTCCAGCAGCGTCTTGACGAAATTGCGGCTGTACTGGTCGAGAACCTCGCGCTCGTAGTAGTTCTCCTTGATCAGGTAGTCGAGCTTCTCGTCCTGATTGTGGAAGAACACCGTGTTCTGGTTGACGTGCTGCAGGAAGTACTGATGCGCGGCCTCGCGGTCCTTGTCGAACTGAATCTTGCCGTCCGCGTCGTACAGATTCAGCATCGCGTTGAGCGCGTGGTAATCCGTCTCCCCCGGCAACGCGTGGGCTCCGGTGGTTACAGGCTCTGCAGCGACGGTTGGTGGCACGTCTGTTCCTTCCAAAAATTGGCTAAGCCCGCGCGGACGGCATCCACGTCGTCCTGGGTTCCCATGAGTTCGAAGCGGTAGAGGTACGGAACGCCGCACTTGCGCGAGATCACGTTGCCCGCGTAGGCGAATTCGGCGCCGAAGTTGTTGTTGCCCGCGGCGATGACGCCGCGGATCAACGACCGGTTGTGCTCATTGTTCAAAAAGGCGATGACCTGCTTGGGCACGTAACCGCCGGCGTTGAGGTCCGGGGTGGCCCGGCCGCCGCCGTAGGTGGGCAGGACGAGGACGTAGGGCTGGTCCACCTCGATGCGGCCGTGCAGCGGAATCCGCGTGGCGGGGATCCCCAGCTTCTCGACGAAGCGGTGGGTGTTCTCCGACACCGAGGAGAAATAGACCAGTGGCGATGCCGCGGACGCGGCAACCAGGTCCGGAGCCGCGCGCAGCGGGTCGCCACTCGTCCAACCTGGGTTGCGCCCCCTGACGTCCATGGCACCGCAACCTCCTTACCTGACGTCTTGCCTTACGCGCTCAGTTCCGCCGCCGATAGCGCCTTGATGCGGTCCGGCCGGAAACCCGACCAGTGGTCGTTGCCGGCCACCACGACGGGAGCCTGCAGGTATCCCAGGGCCATCACGTAGTCACGCGCCTCGGCGTCCAGCGAGATGTCGACCTTCTCGTAGGCGATGCCCTGCTTGTCGAGCGCCTTGTAGGTGGCGCTGCACTGCACGCATGCCGGCTTGGTGTACACGGTGATGCTCATAGAATGCCGCTCCTTTGCGGAAGAGGGGGACCCAATGGACTGGCAACTACTTTTGGACTGCGTCTTTGCTAGGTTCAGCGATCCGCCAGGCCCCCTGATTCCCGTCGTACGGCGGGCGAGTTCGAACGACCTGTGGGTGCCGATTTCGGGGGGTTCGCCGAGCCTGGCTGGCTCGGCGGCCCGGGGATCTGCCGGTGCTCGAAACACTACAC
Organism: Mycobacterium sp. 1482292.6; assembly: GCF_001672995.1. Lineage (NCBI taxonomy): Bacteria > Bacillati > Actinomycetota > Actinomycetes > Mycobacteriales > Mycobacteriaceae > Mycobacterium > Mycobacterium sp. 1482292.6. The sequence continues at coordinate 15,235 of NZ_LZKV01000091.1, forward strand.
CTAGTGGGTGACAAGTTGTCGAGATACAAGATGTTCTGAATAACAATTTTGAAATTCCCTGGTCGTGAGCCTTGTCGCGGAAAAATCCGGACACCCGCTCGGCGTGTCGCAGATCACACGCCGGGGCGGGGGTTCCGATAGGGATTGGTATAGCAGCGGCCACCGACAACACCGCCGGCGGCGACGAACCCATCCGCAGCCAGCAAAGCCGCCAGGCGGACCTGGCGGCTTCTGCTATTCGGTTAGGGCAACCGCGCTGGTCGCCCGGCGAGCGGCTTGTTGACTTCTGCCAATCAGTCGACTTCGGCGGCCAGCTTGCCGACCACGTCGCGCACGTTCGCCGTCACCTCGGGGTGCTCGCCGGGCGCCTTGCCCGCCAAGGTCTTGAACGGCACCGACAGTTTGATCGCCTCGACCACCCGTGCGCCGGCGATGCCGAAGGACTTGCGGGTGTCGTCGTGCGCCCACACCCCGCCGTACTGGCCGAAGGATCCCCCGATGACCGCCAGGGGCTTGCCTTTCAGCGCGCCGTCGCCGAACGGGCGCGACAGCCAGTCGATCGCGTTCTTGACGACGGCCGGGTAGCTGCCGTTGTACTCGGGAGTCACCACCAGGGCGGCGTCGGCATCGGCGGCCGCGGCGCGCAGCGCGGTCACCGGGGCCAGCGGCGGCGCGCCGGTGTTCATCGCGTCGTCGATCTCTTCGTTATAGAAGGGCAGTTCCGCGAGGCCTTCGAAGATCGTGACGGTCACGTCGTCGGCGGCGACCTCCCGCGCCAGTTCGGCGATCTGGCGGTTGATCGACGCGGCCCGCAGGCTTCCCACTAACGCCAAGATTTTGATTGCCACTGTTCCCAGGTTCCCTTCGATCGTTGCGTACATCCTCGCACGGCCTAACCGGACTGTAGTCCACTTTATTCCGGCGGCGTTAAAGTTCAGGGGTGAGCGAGCGGTCCGGTGAGTTGCACGTGTGCGCGCCCCAGGTGGTGCACCAGGAACGGGGCGACGCGGCGCGCAACCGCGCCCTGCTCCTCAAGGCTGCCCGAAACCTGGTCGCCGAGCGCGGCGCCGACGCCGTCACCACCGACGACATCGCCGCGGCCGCCGGGGTGGGCAAGGGCACGCTGTTCCGCCGCTTCGGCAGCCGGGCCGGTCTGATGATGGTGCTGCTCGACGAGGACGAACAGGCCGTTCAGCAGGCGTTCCTGTTCGGTCCGCCGCCCCTGGGCCCCGGCGCGCCCCCGGCGGACCGGCTGGTCGCGTTCGGCCGCGAGCGGATCCGTTTCGCTCACGACCACTGCGAACTGCTGTCCGCCGCCAATCGCGACCCGCAGAACCGGCACAACGCACCGGCGATGGTGTTACGCACGCACGTGCGGATGCTGCTCAAGGCGGCCGATTCCACCGGCGACCTCGATGCCCAGACCGACGCATTGCTCGCGCTGCTGGACGTCGATTACGTCGAACATCAACTGGCCGAGGGCGGTCACACGCTGGCGACGTTGGGCGACGCGTGGGAGAGCCTGGCACGCAAGCTGTGCGGGCGGTGAACGCCACGGATTGGGTCCTGCACGTCGACCTCGATCAGTTCCTGGCCTCGGTCGAGTTGCGCCGCCACCCCGAATTGGCCGGGCTGCCGGTCATCGTCGGCGGCAGCGGCGACCCGAACGAACCGCGCAAGGTCGTCACCTGCGCCTCGTACGAGGCCCGGGAGTTCGGTGTGCGGGCGGGCATGCCGCTGCGCGCGGCCGCCCGCCGCTGCCCCGAGGCCACCTTCCTACCCTCGGATCCGGCCGCCTACGACGCGGCCTCCGATCAGGTGATGGGGGTGCTGCGCGATCTGGGCCATCCGGTCGAAGTGTGGGGCTGGGACGAGGCCTATGTCGCGGTGACGGCACAGGACCCCGCCGAGGTCGCCGAGCAGATCCGCAGCGTCATCTCCTCGGAAACCGGGCTGTCCTGCTCGGTCGGCATCAGCGACAACAAGCAGCGCGCCAAGGTCGCCACCGGATTCGCGAAACCGGGCGGCATTTTTGTGCTGACCGATGCGAACTGGCTGCCGGTGATGGCCGAGCGCCCCGTCGACGCGCTATGGGGCGTGGGCCCCAAGACGGCGAAAAAGCTTGCCGAACTTGACATCACGACGGTCCGGCAACTGGCCCACTGCGACGCCGAGCTGCTGACGGCGACGTTCGGCCCGCGCACCGGGCTGTGGCTGCTGCTGTTGGCCAAGGGCGGTGGCGACAGCCACGTCAGCGCCGAGCCGTGGGTGCCGCGCTCGCGCAGCCACGTCGTCACCTTCCCGCGCGATCTCACCGATCGCTCCGAAATGGACACGGCCGTAACGGATTTGGCCGAACAGGCGCTGACGGACGTGCTGGCGGCGGGCCGGGTCGTGACCCGGGTGGCGGTCACCGTACGGACCGCGACCTTCTACACGCGCACCAAGATTCGCAAGCTCGACGCGCCCAGCACCGACCGCGACGTCATCGTGGCCGCGGCCCTGCGGGTGCTCGACCTATTCGAGCTCGACCGGCCGGTCCGCTTGCTGGGGGTGCGCCTCGAGCTGGTCATGGGGGACTAGCGGCGGGCCGGGCCGCAGCGCCTTGGTGAAGATCACGTTCACCTGGCGCATCGCCACGCTATAGGGCCACCACGCAAGCCTTTTGAAGGCGTAGAACGCGCGGATGTCGGCCGAGGTGTAGATCAGGTATCGGTTCTTGGCCACCCCGGCCAGGATCTTGTCGGCGGCCTTCTCCGGCGACACGGCATGGCCGGTGAATCGGCGCACCCACCGCGCGACGTTGGGGTCTTCGCGGTCCACGCCCGCGATCTCCACGGTGTTCACCAGCGGGGTGTTCACCGCGCCGGGCACCACCACCGACACGCCTATCCGGTGGCGGGCCAGGTCGAAGCGCAGCACCTCCGACAGGCCGCGCAGCCCGTACTTGCTGGCGCTGTAGGCGGCATGCCAGGGCAGGGCCACCAGCCCGGCCGCCGAGGACACGTTGACCAGATGCCCGCCGCGCTTGGCCGCCACCATCGGCGGGACGAACGTCTCGATGACGTGGATCGGGCCCATCAGGTTGATGGCGATCATCTTGCTCCACTGCTCGTGGGTGAGCCGGTCGACCGTGCCCCACGCCGAGACGCCGGCGATGTTCAGCACGACGTCCATGCTGGGATGTGCGGCGTGGATGTCGGCGGCGAACGCCGCCACCTGCTGGTAGTCGGCGATGTCCAGGGCCCGATGCTTGGGGACCTGAGCGCCCAGTGCGCGCGCGTCGGCGACCGTCTGCTCCAGGCCGTCGCGATCCCGGTCGGTCAGATAAAGTTCGGCGCCCTGCGCGGCCAGCCGTAACGCCGTGGCACGCCCGATGCCGCTGGCCGCACCGGTGACCAGGCACCGCTTCCCCGCGAAAGACCGCCCGGATCCCCTCTGCGCCATGGCGGTGACGATACCGGCGGTACCACCGCGCTAGGGACGGCCCGCCCACAGCGCGTGCAACCACAGCCGCTCGAGCACGCGCACCCGCCGGTCCCGATCGCTGTCGGCTCCGGCCAGCACCGGGTCGCCGGTCAACATCAGCGCGGTGGTGCCGGCCAGGGTGCGGATCAGGGTCGGCAGGTCGTCGCTGATCGGATTGGCGGTTCCGGCCTTCATCTCGGCCTCCACAATCGCGACGATCTGGCCCAACACCACCTCGAACTGCTGGTCCAGCAGGTCGCGGATCTCGACGTCGGTGTGGCGGGCCTCGTTGCAGGCGGTCATCAGCGGGTCGTTGTGCGCGTACACCACGGCCGCGCTGCCGACCATCCGCTTGGCGAACTCCTCGGGCGACTCCCCCGGCTGGCGTGGCGCGAAGTACTGCGTGAGCTCTTCGAGTTCCTCGGTGGCCTCGGCCATCAGTTGCGCCAGCACCGCGTATTTGGAGTCGAAATAGAAATAGAAGCCGGACCGGGCCACCCCGGCCCGCAGGCTGATGGTGCTGACCGACAGCTCCGCAAAAGGCTTTTCCTGCAGCAATTCACGCACCGCAGCCACGATCGCCTGGCGTTGCTTGTCGCCACGCCGTCGGGCGCCCGGCTCGGGAGTGGCAGGGTCGCTGGTCACTCCCTGACCTTGCACCACGCCGCCCGAAAAGCAAACTTGACAGCCGTCAAGTTTTTCAGCGAAGGTTATGAATCAGTGACGGCCGTCACCGGGAGGGCACGCAAAGGAGCGTTTATGACCGCCACCATCAGCACCCCGCAGTACCTGTTGGATCAGGCGCGGCGCCGGTTCACCCCGACACTGCAGACCATCCCGGGGATGGGGGCGATCGAGAAGCGTCTGCTGGCCCACGAGTGGCAGACCAAGATCCTGGCGGAACCGCCGGCGGGCAGCGACCTCAAACCCGTGCTGGGCGACGCCGGGCTGCCGATCCTCGGCCACATCATCGAGCTGTTCCGCGGCGGCCCGGACTATGCGTTGCACCTCTATCGAAACCACGGCCCGCTGATCTATCTGGACTCGCCGATCATGCCGGCGGTCACCGCGCTGGGACCCGACGCCACCCAGGCCGTCTTCTCCAACAGGAACAAGGACTTCTCGCAGAAGGGCTGGCACCCGGTGATCGGGCCGTTCTTCAACCGCGGCCTGATGATGCTCGACTTCGATGAGCACATGTACCACCGCCGGATCATGCAGGAGGCCTTCACCCGCAGCCGGCTGACCGGATATGTCGAGCACATCGATCGGGTGGCGACCGACATCGTCGCCAACTGGCCGACCAATGACGCGCGGTTCCTGTTCCACCCGGCGATGAAGGAGCTCACCCTCGACATCGCGTCGCTGGTGTTCATGGGTCACGAGCCGGGGTCCGACCACGACCTGGTCACCAAGGTCAACCAGGCGTTCACCACGACGACGCGCGCCGGCGGCGCCATCATCCGCCAGCCGATCCCGCCGTTCAAATGGTGGCGGGGCCTGAAGGCCCGCAAGTTGCTGGAGGACTACTTCGTCGAGCGGGTCCGAGATCGCCGCAACGCCACCGGCAACGACATGCTCACGGTGCTGTGCCACACCGAGGACGACGACGGCAACAGCTTCACCGACTCCGACATCGTCAACCACATGATCTTCTTGATGATGGCCGCCCACGACACGTCCACCTCGACGACCACCACGATGGTCTACAACATGGCCGCCAATCCGCAGTGGCAGGAGCGGGCGCGCGAGGAGTCGGCCCGCCTCGGCGACGGGCCGCTGGACATCGAGTCGCTGGAGAAGCTGGAAACGCTCGAACTCATCATGAACGAGTCGCTGCGCATGGTGACTCCGCTGCCGTTCAACATGCGGATGGCGGTGCGCGACACCGAGTTGCTGGGACACTACATCCCGGCCGGAACGAACATCACCATCTGGCCCGGCATGAACCACCGGCTGTCCGAATTGTGGACGGAGCCAGACAAATTCGACCCGGAGAGGTTCGCCGAACCGCGCTCGGAGCACAAGAGGCACCGGTATGCGTTCGCGCCGTTCGGCGGCGGCGCGCACAAGTGCATCGGCATGGTGTTCGGTCAGCTGGAGGTCAAGACCGTCGTACACCGGCTGCTGCGCCGCTACCGCATGGAGCTGGCCCGGCCCGGCTACCAGCCGCACTGGGATTACGGCGGCATGCCGATTCCGATGGACGGCATGCCGATTGTGCTGCGCCCGCTGTAGAGCATCCCCGGCGGTGGCCGCCGTCGGGGTAGGGACGGAGTTTCATGTGCGCTATCACCGGCGCTAGCGCACATGAAACTCACCCCGTGATCGCCGAGAGCGGCCGCCTCACTCGAGAGCGAAAAGCCGGTTGGCGCAAGCGATCACCGCACGCAGCGCGGACTGCGTCGCATCGTCCGACCAGCCCATCGCCCATTCGGTGCGCGCGCCGTCGCCACCGCGGATGAACGTGGCGATGCCGGTCGCCGACCGCATCTGATGAAATCGGACGATCTCGACCGTCGTCCCGCACTCATGCAGCATCGCGGTCAGCGCCGCGATCGGCCCACCGGCGGCGGCGGTGAGCGTGCTGATGCGATCGCCCATCGCGATCACCGCCCGGAAGTCGCGGGCCTGCGGGCCCAGCCGGGTCGCGACGCGATCTGCGTCGGCGCATTCCCAGTGGCCGAGCCGCAGTGGGCCGGTGTTGCGTCCGTAGGTCGCGACGAAGCCCTCCCAGGGCATGGTGTCGGCCTGTTCGCGCAGGCCGCGGGGCAACGCGACGCCGAAGCGTTCGCCGAACCACGCGCTGGCGGGGTGGAAAGAGTGGAGCTGATTGCGCTCGGGAAAAGTCATCGTGCCGGTCTTCGCTGGCCTGCTGGAGCGACCGACGGCAGTAGCTTCCGACCCACAGCGGGGGGTCGGTCAGGATCAGACCCCGCTGCGGGTGCTAGCTACTACGAAACGCTCGAAAAGACGCACGAGCGTTGACATTAGACCTCCGGGCGCCGCAGCTGCAACTCCCGCCCGACCACAAACGCACCGTACAAAAAAATATAGAAACTAATCCTAAAAGTTTGGTTTACCCATGTTTAACAGGGGGTATGACGGCGATCGACAGTCAATTAGACGGCTGTTCAACTACCCCTCACATGGAAGGCACGATCATGAAGGCGAAGAGCACCAAGAAAACCCTCAAAGCTGCCGTCGCGGCCCTCGGGGTGGCCGTGGTGTTAGCAGTACCGGGGTGCGCGACAACGGTTACCGGGGGCGCCGGGGGCTCGGGCCTCATCGGCGGCGCCGGCGGCGGCGTCGGCACCATTGGTGGCATTCTAGGCAGCCTCGGCCTTTAATCCGATTGAGCTAGCGTCCCGCCGGGGACCGCCGTTCTCGGCGGGGCGCTATTTCCGCACTGACCCGCGTTCGACCGGGTAGCAATTGCAATTCCGCGCATTGATGAATGCTCTATCGATGCTGCAATTCAGCCGGTAATTCGTCGCGCGGCGTACGTCACCGCGTCCTTTCGCGCCCGTCGGCCGCTCCGGTCAATCATGTTGTCTTAGTTGGTGTTTGCCGCGCGCTGGCACACGCCCCGCATGACAAATTGATTGCTGATTGCCTCTTTACGCGTGTTGAATAGCCGTTATAACATCCGATCAGTCGGGCGGTTCACCTGCGGGGCTATGCCCTCCAGACGAAAGGATGTTTCGATGAATTCAACGGGGACAAAGAAGGCCCTCAAAGTTGCCGCGGCCGCCGCGGGATTTGTCGTGGTGTTGTTCGCACCGACCGGATGTTTGGTGACGGGGACGACCGGTGCCACCACCGGCGGCACGCTGGGCGGCACCACCGGCGGGACGGTCGGCGGCACGATCGGCGGCACCATCGGCGGCGTGGTGGGCGGTATCACCGGGGCGCTCGGCGGCCTCTGACCGAAAAACGAGCGACCCGCTGGGACTGACGTCTCGGCGGGTCGCTTTTTGCCTGGGACCCTTACGGCTAGCCGGCCGGCCCTGCGGCGGGCTCGAACCGCAGATACGCCTGGATCGTCGTACCGGTGCGGGTGGTGTGGGTGCGCACCAGATCCGATATGGCGTTGACGAGGTACAGACCGCGACTCGCGGGACCGCAGGGGCCCGGGTCCAGGCGGCCCACCAGCGGGTCGTCGAGTCGTCCGGAGTCGCGCGCCTCGCAGACCAGATGGCCGTCGTCTTTCCAGAAGGCCAACCGACAGGCGCCCCCGGTGTACATCAGGCTGTTGGTGGCCAACTCGGTGGCGACCAGTTGCAGATCTTCGATGCTTTCCTGGGACAGCCCCATCCAGCCCGCGTAGTCGACGGCAAAGGACCGGGCGGGCCGAAGGTCCGCCGATTTGCGGACCATGTACGTGACGGCCCCGGGACCGGCGGCCAGCGGCCGGTTGCAGCGTTCCAGGACGTCGCCGGGAGCATACGCCGGGCTGTGCTGCAGCGCACCGGATTCCCACAGCAGCGGATGGGTCGCGCGCGCGTCCGCCAGCACCTCATCGTCGAGCTGGCTGGCGTCGTACAGGCACAGGCTGGTCGCCGGGTAGCCGTCCATGGCCTCGTTGACCAGAGCCTCGTGCTCGATACAGGCGACGAACTCCTCATCGCTGCGGCCGGGCCACGCGAGCTGGCTGACGATCCGCACGCGCTGCTCCGGGTGCTCGTCGATGAACGCGCCCTCCGTCGCCATGAACCGGCTCGGATTGCGTGCCACCTCGGTGACGTCGACCATGCGCACGCCTGCGGGCAGCTGGTCGCCGCCGTACAACGCATCGCGCAGCACCTTGAGCGGCTCGGGCGGCACGGCAAGCAACACCGCCTCGTCCAACGCCAAACCGTCGCCGACGAAGCGGCCCACCAAGTCCACAAACTCCTGCTGAGAGTGGTAAATCCCTGCGGTGTGGACGAAACCGTATTGTCTGGTTTCGTTACCCGCCGTCACTTCAGCGCTCTCGCTTTCGATCACTTACGCCAACCCCCTGCTGGATCGGCTGACGCCTTTCCCCCGTGTCAGTACCCAAGTCGGGCCTTCGCTATACCGCGCAACGGATCACATTTAGGTTCACCTCATATGGCGGGGCCGTTTCGACGGCCGCCGCCGCGGCGGCTACAGCCACCAGGAGGCGGCGGCGTCGAGATGACGGCGGAGGCGATAGCAGGCGACGCTGTCGTCGGCGGCCTCGACCGCCTCGACGATCCGCAGGTGGGCGTGGTGCACGGCGAGCACGTCGGACCAGGTCGGCAGCGCCTGTCCGGTGCTCGACCAGTGCCGCCGGAACAACTCGACGATGATCCGCAGGAACAGATCCAGCATTGCGTTGCCGGCGAGTTGCGCGAGGCCGACGTGGAAGTCGAACTCCTCCGCGATCGCCCGGCGCACCTCGTCGGCCGTCTGTCGGGAGTTGTCCGGCAACCCGTGCCGGTGGGTGGCCAGAAACGCCGCGACGTCGGATTCCCCGAGCCGCTTGACGACCTTGGTGACGTTGTCGATCTCGATGGCGTCGCGGACGCAGCGCAGGTCTTCGCGGCTCGGATCGCGGTATTGCAGGTACAGCGCGATCGTGTCGATGCTGGCCTGTGCCGCGGGTTCGGCGACGACGAGCCCGCCGCCGGGGCCGCGGCGCATGTGGGCTATCGAGTGGTATTCGAGCAGCCGTACCGCTTCGCGCAGCACCGCGCGGCTCACCCGGTAGCGCTCCAGCAGAGCCGTCTCGGTGCCGAAGACCGAACCCACCTGCCAACCGCTGGCGGCGATGTCGTCACCGATGGTGGTCGCGAGCAACTCGGCCAGTTTGCCCCGGGGCGCCTCAGAATCGAGTCGCCGGCGCGTCGCACGCCCCGGGCCGCCGTCGCCGGCGTGATGCCGCTGCAGCCAGCCGGTCACGGCCTCGACGTGTCGCTCCGACAGCGTCTTGGCGCGCGCCGAATCGCCGGCGGTGACGGCGGCGACGATCGCGGAGTGGTGGGCGTGCAGATGGTCGACCGCCTCGCTGGCCTCGGTTGCCGAATCCGTTCGCGACGCCAGGGCGTAGCGGGTGGTGAGCCGCATCAGGACGTCGATAAACAGTTGCAGCACCGGGTTTTTGGATTGCTCGGCCAGCGCGATGTGGAACTCGTCGCGCGGCGCCGGTAAGCCGGGCCGCCACTGCTGCTCGGCGTGCAGCACCGCACGCAGCCGCGCGATCCCGGCCTCGTCGATGCGCTCGGCGGCGAGCGAGGCCGCCAACGGCTCGAGCACGAGACGCGCATTGAGCAAGTCGCCCAGCGTCGTGCCGAGGTATTCGAGATAGATGACGACCGCGCGGGTGGCCGGTCCCGCGTCGGGCTCGCAGATGTACAGGCCGCCATTGGGTCCGCGGCGCATCCGCGCGACCTGATGGTGTTCGACCAGCCGCACGGCCTCGCGCAGCACCGACCGGCTCACCCCGAAGCGCTGCTGCAGGGCATGTTCGGATCCCAGCGATTCGCCGACCGCCCAGCCGCGGCGGACGATGTCGGCCTCGATGTCGCGGGCCACCAGCGAAGCGAGTTTGTTCGCCTGGCCGGTCGCGGGCTCCTCAGTCATCCGGGCTCGATCACGCTCGCGCTCAACAGGTCAGCAGCATGCACCCGGCGACGGGCCCACCGCCGACGGAGACCACGCCCACCTCGGGGCGGCGGGCGACCTGCCGCTCCCCCGCGTCGCCGCGCAACTGCAGACACCCTTCGTGCAGCGCCCAGTAGCCGTGCATGCGGCCGGCCGACAGTTGGCCGCCGTAGGTGTTCAGCGGCAGCTGCCCGTCCCGGGCGATCCGCTCCCCACCCTCGACGAACGGGCCACCCTCGCCGTCACCGCAGATGCCGAGCGCTTCCAGCCAGGCCAGGGTGAGGTAGGTGAATCCGTCGTAGAGCTGGGCGACCTGGAGGTCGGCGGGTGTCAACGTCGTGCGCGACCACATCTGGGCCGCGGCATCCGACATCGCCATCTTGGGGTAGTCGGCGCGGTGAAACCAGCCACCGGCGCCGTCGGACCCGCCGATCGCCTCCACCTTCACCGCGCGGTGCGGACAGTCGGCGGCGTACTCCGCGTGCGACACCACCACCGCGATCGAGCCGTCGATCGGGACGTCACAGTCCAGCAGCCCGAGTGGGGTGGACACCAATCGCGCGCCCAGGTAGTCGGCCATCGTCATCGGATCCCGGTACACCGCACGGGAATTCAACGCGGCGTTGCGCCTGCCGTTGAGCGCGATCCAGCCCAGCTGTTCTTTGGTGGTCCCGTACAGTTCCATGTGACGGCGGCAGTTGAGCGCCAGCCAGTTGGCGGCCGAATAGGCATGCGCGGCAACCAGATCGTTGACGTCGTCCATCGCACCGACGGCCGGCTTCGGCTCGCCCTCGGGGGTTTCGAACATCCGCGCCAGCGGCGGGGCCGCGGCGTTCCCCTCCTGCTTGACCGGCACCGTGCCGCCGAGCATTTGTATCGTCCGGTACACGACGACGTGGCGGGCCCGGCGTTCGGCGACCGCGCGGCAGGCCGACATCACCGGCGAGAGCAGCCCGCCGGTGCCGAAGCCCGCCCCGCAGTCCGCGGCGTCGATGTGCAGCTGGGCGTTGACGTCCGCGGCGGGCGTGTCGCCGAGGGTCGCGATGCCGTCGATGTCGGTCGCCGCAAGTCCGGCGTCCTCGATGGCGGCGCGCACCGCCTCCATGGTCAAGTCCAGGCCGGGGATACCGGTGCGGCGGCCGATCCGGGAGATCCCGATGCCGGACAGGATCGCGTCTTTCTCGAAATGCGTCATGCACACCGCCCGTCAGACCACACCGCATCGAATCAATAGAGTGTACTGTATTCGTCGTGTCAGACGGGCCGCTGCTCATCGAGTACTGCGACGACTGCGCGCGCTGGGTGCATCCAGGCAGCGGCGTATGCCGCGAGTGCGGGGGTTCGCTGCAGGCGCGGCCGGTTTCCGGGCGGGGCACCGTGTTCACCTACACGGTCAACCATCACCCCTACAACCCGGAGATCCCCACCCCCTACGTCATCGCCATCGTCGAGCTCGCCGAACAGAGCGGTCTGCGGGTCGCCGCCAATATCGTTGACTGCGAACCGGATTCGGTGATCTGCGGCATGCCCGTCGACCTGCGGCCAAAGCGTGGCAGCGGTGGCGCGGCGCAGTTCGCGCCGGCGTGACCCCTAGTTGATCAGCGGGTCGCGGGGCATGCCGAGGATCCGCTCGGCGATCTGATTGCGCGTCACCTCCGACGTGCCGCCCGCGATCGCCATGCCGCGGGCTCCCATCATCAGCCGGCCGGCCAGGGCGCCGGGACCGTCGGTCAGGGCGACCTCGGGACCCAGCAGCGCCGCCATGATCGCGGCGCCTTCCACCATGTGCTCGGCCAGCTTCAGCTTGGTGACGTTGCCTTCCGGTCCGGGGCCCGCGCCTTCCACGCTGCGCGCGGCGCGCCGCAGGTTCAGCAGCCGCAACGCGGTTTCCTCGGCGAGGTACGAGCCGACCCGAACCCGCCCGCCCGCCAACCGATCCGGGCGCTGCTCGGTCAGCTGCACCAGTTGGTCGGCCAGCCCCTCATAGAACGATCCGCTGCCGCCGATGCTGACTCGCTCGTTGCCCAGCGTCGCCCGCGCGACGGTCCATCCGGAGTTGGGCGTCCCGACGACGTCTTCGTCGGGGACGAACAGGTCGTTGAAGAAGACCTCGTTGAAGTCCGAACCGCCGGTGATCTGGCGCAGCGGCCGCACCTCGACCTCGGGCGCCTTCATGTCCACGATCACCGTGGTGATGCCGGCGTGCTTCGGGGCGTCGGGGTCGGTGCGCACCGTGGCCAGGCCGCGCGCACAGTAGTGCGCCCCGCTGGTCCACACCTTCTGGCCGTTGATCTTCCAGCCGCCGTCCACCCGGGTGGCCCGCGTCTTGATGGACGCGGCGTCCGAGCCGGCGTCGGGTTCGGAGAACAGCTGGCACCAGATCTCGTCCTTGCGCAGCGCCTTCTCCACGAATCTTTCGATCTGCCATGGCGTTCCGTGCTGGATCAGGGTCAGGATCACCCAACCGGTGATCCCGTAGTCGGGACGCTTGATGCCGGCCGCGCGGAACTCCTCCTCGATCACCAGCTGCGCGACCGCGTCGGCCGCACGTCCCCACGGCTTGGGCCAGTGCGGCATTACGTAGCCGGTCTCGATCAGCTTGTCGCGCTGGGCCTCCTTGCTCAGCCCGGCGATCTCGGCGGCGTCGGCGCGGATGCCGGCGCGCAATTCCTCGGCTTCGGGCGGCAGGTCGAGGCTGTTCTCCCGGACAGCGCCGGCGGCGGTGCGCTCGAACACGTCGGCGGCGGGGGCGTCACCGCCGAACAGCGCCGCGCTCACCACCGCCCGGCGCAGATGCAGATGCGCATCGTGTTCCCAGGTGAAGCCGATGCCGCCGTGCACCTGGATGTTGAGTTCGGCGTTGCGGACGTAGGCGGGAAAGGCCAGCGTCGCGGCCACCGCGGCGATCAGGCGGAACTGCGCTTCGTCCTCGGATAAGTCCTCGGATGCCGCCCGGGCGGCGTCCCAGACGGCGGCGATCCCGGATTCCGCACCGACCAGCATGTTGGCGCAGTGATGCTTGACCGCTTGGAAGGTGGCGATGGTGCGGCCGAATTGCTGGCGCACCTTGGCGTAGTCGACAGCGGCGTCGACGCAGTCCGATGCCCCACCCACGGCCTCGGCGGCCAGCAGGGTGCGGGCGCGGGCCAGCGCCGATTGCCTTGCCCCCGTCAAGATGTCGTCGTCGCCGACGCGCACGTCGCGCAGGCGGACGCGTCCGGATCGCCGCGTCGGATCGAAGTTCTCCGGCACCTCGACCGAGACACCGTCGCGGCCGCGCTCGAGCACCAGCACGTCGTCGCCCGCGGCGATCAGCAACAGGTCGGCCAGCCCGGCGCCCAACACGATTCCGGCCTCACCGTCGGCTGTCCGACCGTTCGAGCCGTCGTTGATTCGCACCTGGCTGTCCAGCCCGATGCCCGCGGTGACCGTCCCGTCGATCAGGCCGGACAACAGCCGCGACTTCTGTTCGGCGGTACCGTCTTTGGCGATCACCGCGGACGCGATGACGGTGGGCACGAACGGTCCCGGCGCCACCGCGCGGCCGAGCTCTTCGATCACCACGACCAGTTCGGGCAGCCCGTACCCGGAGCCGCCGTACTCTTCCTCGACGTGCAGGCCGAGCCACCCCAGCTCGACCAGGTTCGCCCAGAACCCGGGCCGCGGCTCGTCCGAGGCGTCGAGCAGCGATCGGGCCGCCCACCGCGCCTTCTGCGAGGTCAAGAACCCGCGGGCCACCTCGGCCAGTTCACGATGGTCGTCGGTTATTGCGATACCCATCAGGGCCCTCCTCGCGCAGCATGCCGGCCGGGTGTGATCGCCCCAGAAGCTGGGTGGCCTGCCCCGCTTCGAGGGGAAGCGGGGCGGCTGCCTAAAGAGTGTACTTAATGCGGGGAGGGCCCCGACGGGGGGTTACTTGGGTGCGAACCGCTGCCCGGCGTCCAGGCGCAGACACTGTCCGTTGAGCATCGGGTTGTCCACGATGGCGGCGGCCAGCTTCGCGTACTCCTCGGGACGGCCGAGGCGCTTGGGGAACGCCGCGTCCTTGGTGAGCTGCGTGGCGAACTCGTCCGGAATGCCCTGCGTCAGACCGGTCGCGAACAGGCTCGGGGCGATGGCCAGCACCCGGATGCCCACCGAGCCCAGGTCGCGGGCCATGGTCAGGCACATGCCGGCGATGCCCGCCTTGGCGGCGGTGTAGGCGACCTGGCCGATCTGGCCCTCGTAGGCCGCGATGGAGGCGGTGTTGATGATGACGCCGCGCTCACCGGTGTCGGGGTCCTCGGGCTCGTTCTTGGCCATGTGCGCGGCGGCCAGCCGGCTGATGTTGAACGTGGCGATCAGGTTGAGGTCGATCACGGACTGGAAGGATTCGAGGTCGTGCGGACCGGACTTGGTCAGCGTCCGCTTGGCGATGCCGCCGCCCGCGGTGGTGATCACGACGTGCAATCCGCCGAGCTTGTCGACCGCGGCCTGCAGCGTCTCCTCGGTGCCGGTGAAGTCGGTGACGTCGACGGGATAGAAGGTACCGCCGACGCCCTCGGCGACCGTCTTGCCGTCGGAGCCCTCGCGATCGAGGATGGCGACATCCGCGCCGCGTTCATGCAGCAGCTCGGCGCTGGCACGCCCCATTCCCGATGCGCCGCCGATGACGACGACCTTCTTCCCGTTGATCTCCATCCGGACGTCTCCTTCTTGGGTTGTCAGATCCTGTGCAATCTGTAACGTTACGTAGGCACGCTAGCGTGTCCGCACTCCAGGCCTGTCACCGAGCCGTGCCAAGCTGGCAACCGTGCTCCTTCTCGACGTGGCCGCGACGTCATCCGACGTCTCGAGCACGTCGTCGCGGCTGACCAAAGTCGCCCACATCGCCGACCTGCTGCGCCGCGCCGCGCCGGATGGCGCGCTGGTCGCCGTCATCGTGTCGTGGCTGTCCGGCGAGTTGCGGCAACGCCAGATCGGCGTGGGCTGGGCGGCGCTGCGCTCGCGCCCGCCCGCGGCCCCGCACGCCTCGCTGACCGTCGGCGGGGTCGACGCCACCTTCTCCCACATCGGCGCCGTGTCCGGCAAGGGCGCGCAGGCCCGGCGCGCCGCCCTGCTGAACGCGTTGTTCGCCGCCGCCACCGACACCGAGCAGGCCTTCCTGCTGCGGCTGCTCGGCGGCGAGCTGCGCCAGGGCGCGCTGGCCGGGATCATGGCCGACGCGGTCGCCAAGGCCGCGGGCCTGCCGGCCGCCGCGGTGCAGCGCGCCGCGATGCTGGGCGGCGACCTGCCTGCGGTGGCGGCGGCCGCCTTGTCCGGTGCACCCGCGGCGCTGGACCAGTTCACCCTGCGGGTCGGCCGTCCGGTCGGCCCGATGCTGGCGCAGACCGCGACGAGCGTTGCCGACGCGATCGAACGCCACGGCGGCCCAACCATTTTCGAAGCCAAGCTGGACGGGGCGCGGGTACAGATCCACCGCGCCGGTGACGAGGTCACCGTCTACACCAGGAGCCTGGACGACGTCACCGCCCGGCTGCCCGAGGTGGTGGACGCCACGCTGGCACTGCCGGTCGATCGCCTGATCGCCGACGCCGAGGCGATCGCGCTGCGGCCCGACAACTCACCGCAGCGCTTCCAGGTCACCGCCTCACGCTTCGGCCGCTCCGTCGACATCGCCGCAGCACTTGCCGCACAACGACTTTCGGTGTTCTTCTTCGACGTCCTGCATCGCGACGGCGTCGACCTGCTCGACGCCCCGACCGCCGACCGGCTGGCCGCCCTGGACGCGTTGGTGCCACCGGCGCAGCGGGTCGACCGGCTGCTCACCGCCGACCCCGCGGCGGCGGGCGCCTTCCTGGACGCGACGCTGGCCGCCGGGCACGAGGGCGTGATGGCCAAGGCGCCCGACGCGCCGTATCAGGCGGGGCGCCGCGGCGCCGGCTGGCTGAAGGTCAAGCCGGTGCACACGCTGGATCTGGTGGTGCTCGCGGTGGAGTGGGGCTCGGGGCGCCGCCGCGGCAAACTCTCCAACATCCACCTGGGCGCCCGCGATCCGGGCAGCGGCGAATTCATCATGGTGGGAAAGACTTTCAAGGGCATGACCGACGCCATGCTGGAATGGCAGACCGCCCGGTTCAGCGAACTGGCCATCGACGGTACGGACGGTTACGTCGTCGAGGTCCGGCCCGAGCAGGTCGTCGAGATCGCCCTGGACGGCGTGCAGAAGTCGTCGCGCTACCCCGGCGGCCTGGCGCTGCGGTTCGCCCGCGTGGTGCGCTATCGCGACGACAAAAGCCCCGCCGAGGCCGACACCATCGACGCCGTGCGCGCGCTGTACTGAACGAGCCGCTTTCCGGCAGGCACAGTTCATTTTGCGCGCGTAGGGTTTCCGTCCGTGGCGATCACAGGGCACGACAACGACGTCAGCTATATCCACACCGGCGCAGACCTGCCGCCCGTCGCCATCGTCGACCGCTCCCCCATCACCGCGCGGCACAAGATCGTGTTCGCGATCATCGCGGTGCTCGGCGCCGTCGCCTGGGCGATCATCGCCTTCACGCGAGGCGAGACGGTCAACGCGGTGTGGTTCGTGGTCGCGGCGATCTGCACCTACCTCATCGGGTTCCGGTTCTACGCCCGCCTGATCGAGATGAAGATCGTCCGCCCGCGCGACGACCACGCCACGCCGGCCGAGGTTCTCGACGACGGCACCGATTACGTGCCGACCGATCGCCGGGTGTTGTTCGGCCACCACTTCGCGGCCATCGCGGGGGCCGGACCGCTCGTCGGCCCGGTGCTGGCCACCCAGATGGGCTACCTGCCGTGCAGCATCTGGATCGTCATCGGCGCGGTGTTCGCCGGCGCGGTGCAGGACTACCTGGTGTTGTGGATCTCCACCCGGCGGCGCGGGCGCTCGCTGGGACAGATGGCCCGCGACGAACTCGGCGCCACCGGCGGGGTGGCCGCGCTGCTCGGCGCGTTCGTCATCATGGTGATCATCATCGCGGTGCTGGCGCTGGTGGTGGTGCGGGGGCTGGCCCAGAGCCCCTGGGGCGTGTTCTCCATCGCCATGACCGTTCCCATCGCTGTGTTCATGGGCTGCTACCTGCGGTTCCTGCGCCCCGGCCGGGTCGCCGAGGTTTCGCTCATCGGTGTGGCGCTGCTGCTGCTGGCCGTGGCCGGCGGTGCCTGGATCGGCGAAACCCCTTGGGGTGCATCGTGGTTGAACCTGTCGGCGGTCACGGTGTCCTGGCTGATCATCGGCTACGGGTTCGTCGCGTCGGTGCTGCCGGTGTGGTTGCTGCTCGCCCCGCGCGACTACCTGTCGACGTTCATGAAGGTCGGCGCCATCGCGTTGCTCGCGGTCGGCATCTGCATCGCCCGACCGGTCATGCAGGCGCCCGCGGTGTCGCAGTTCGCGTCCCGCGGCGACGGGCCGGTGTTCCCCGGCGCGCTGTTCCCGTTCCTGTTCATCACCATCGCCTGCGGGGCGCTGTCCGGATTTCACGCTCTGATCTCGTCGGGGACCACGCCCAAGCTGCTGGAGAAGGAAAGCCAAATGCGGCTGATCGGCTACGGCGGCATGCTGACCGAATCGTTCGTCGCGGTCATGGCGCTGATCAGCGCGGCGGTCCTGGACCAGCACGTGTACTTCGCGCTCAATGCGCCGGCCGCGCAGACCGGCGGCACCGCGGCCACCGCCGCGCACTACGTCAACGGCCTCGGGTTGCGCGGCGCCCCGGCGACCGCGGACCAGCTCGCCGCGGCCGCCGCCGGGGTGGGCGAGAAGTCGATCGTGTCGCGCACCGGCGGGGCGCCGACGCTGGCGGTCGGCATGTCCGAGGTGCTCTACCGGGTGTTCGGCGGTGCCGGCCTCAAGGCGTTCTGGTACCACTTCGCGATCATGTTCGAGGCGCTGTTCATCCTCACCGCCGTCGACGCCGGCACCCGCGTCGCCCGCTTCATGCTCTCCGACACCCTCGGAAACCTCGGCGGACCCCTCACCAAGCTGCGCAACCCGAGCTGGCGCCCGGGCGTGTGGCTGTGCAGCCTGGCGGTGGCCGCGGCCTGGGGCGGCATCCTGCTGATGGGGGTGACCGATCCGCTGGGCGGCATCAACACGCTGTTTCCGCTGTTCGGCATCGCCAACCAGTTGCTCGCCGCGATCGCGCTGACCGTGATCACGGTCATCGTCATCAAGAAGGGCCTGCTGAAGTGGGGGTGGATCCCCGGTATCCCGTTGCTGTGGGATCTCGCGGTCACGCTGACGGCGTCGTGGCAGAAGATCTTCTCTCCCGACCCGGCCGTCGGCTACTGGACGCAGCACTCGACGTACCTGGCGGCCAGGCAGGCGGGCAAGACGGTGTTCGGTTCGGCCAAGAACGCGCACCAGCTCGACGACGTCATCCGCAACACCCTCATCCAGGGCACGCTGTCCATCCTGTTCGCGGTGGCCGTCGTCATCGTCGTGATCGCCGGGGCCGTGGTCGCTCTCGGGGCGATCCGCGGGCCCGGCCGGCCGCTGACCGAGGACGACCCGGTGCCCTCGAAGTTCTTCGCCCCCTCGGGTCTGATCCCCACCGCCGCCGAGCGCGAATTACAGCGGCAATGGGACGAGCTGCCGAAGCGCGGGAGCGAGTCGCGCACAGATAGGTAGTCGACTACGCGTGCGTACCGGCGGGCACCGACCGTACGTTAACCGCATCAGCGGCCGAACTACCTGGTCAACGCGGCCGCACGCGAAGAAGGTGAACGAAATGCTGGTCACGCCAACGGGACTGCGGACCTCACCCCGCACTGCCAACGAGCCCACCGCACCACCGTCCTCGGCGGCGCCCTCGGTCGAGGTGGCCCCCGCCGAGGTACTGATCACCACCCAGCAGGTGCTCTTCGGCGCCGCCGTTGTCCAGGGGGCGCGTCGTGCCCCCCTCGCCCGCCGCATCGGCGCCGCGCTGCGGCGGATGGCCGCGAACGCGAACACACCGCGCCATCCCCACCCCCCGCGGTACTACGGCTACATCGAGGACGCCCGCATGGCACGCGCGATGGACCGGCTGTGAACGCAACCATCAGCGTCGTCTGCGCCGGGTTGATGGTGCTGCTGGCGATGGGGACCTACAACCTGCAGTGGTGGCTCGAGCGCAACGACTACGAGCGCCATTTCGAGGACTGACTCCAACGCGGACGGCACGCCGGGCAAAAAGGTTGTGCCCAAGCCCGCGCCGCGGTCCTAAACTTGCGCGATGAGAGTCGGTATCGACTTCGGCACCACCCACACCGTCGTCGCGGCCGTCGATCGCGGCAACTATCCCGTCGTCTCCTTTGAGGGCGACGATGCGTGGCCGTCGCTGATCGCCGCCAACGCCGCCGGGCAGTTGCGCTTCGGCCCGGACGCGGCCGCCGTTCGCCACGACCCGGCATGGTCGGTGCTGCGCTCGTTCAAGCGCCTGCTCAACGATGCCGGACCGCAGACCGAAGTCAGCCTGGCCGGGCGCGCCTATCGGCTGGCCGACCTGCTCACCGGCTTCCTGTCTCAGCTGAAAACCGCTCTGCAGCGCACCTCGAACGTCACCCCGTCCCCGGGCGAAGCCATCGAGGCCGCGATCAGCGTGCCGGCCAACGCCTCGAGCGCCCAGCGCCTGCTCACCCTGGACGCCTACGTGGCCGCCGGTTTCCGGGTCGTCGCGCTGCTCAACGAACCGTCGGCCGCCAGCCTGGAATACGCCCACCGGTACCGCTCTACCATCACCGCCAAACGCGAATACGTGCTCATCTACGACCTCGGGGGCGGCACGTTCGACGCGTCGCTGCTGAAGATGACCGGACACGCCAACGAGGTGGTGGTCAGCGAGGGCATCCAGCGCCTCGGCGGTGACGACT
Source organism: Mycobacterium sp. 1482292.6 (assembly GCF_001672995.1). Lineage (NCBI taxonomy): Bacteria > Bacillati > Actinomycetota > Actinomycetes > Mycobacteriales > Mycobacteriaceae > Mycobacterium > Mycobacterium sp. 1482292.6. The sequence goes on from NZ_LZKV01000091.1 coordinate 35,173, forward strand.
TCGACGACGCGATCGTCGAGCTCGTGCTGGCCGGCGCCGGCCTGCCCGGCCTCGACCCGGCACAGCGCGACCTGTTGGCCGAGGAGTGCGCCACCCGCAAGGAGGCCGTCGGGCCGCAGACGCGCCGCTTCCTGGTGGACCTGTCCCCGCTCGATCGGCCTCCCTTCTCCTGCCCCATCGACGACGTCTACGGCGTGTGCGCACCGCTGGTCGACCAGACGATGGTGCTGCTGCGCCGCGTCCTGCACGATCCGGCGCGCGGACGCACGGACGTGGACTGGTCGGAGGTGGCGGGCATCTACGTCGTCGGCGGGGCGGGCGGTTTCCCGCTGGTGTCGCGCATGCTGCGCAGCACCTTCGGCGAGAAGCGGGTGAAACGCTCGCCGCATCCCTTCGCCGCCACGGCCATCGGCCTTGCCGTCTTCCTCGACAAGGAGTCCGGTTTCGCACTGTCCGAACGTTTTTCGAGGAATTTCGGGGTGTTCCGGGAGGCCGAGGCGGGCGCCGGGGTCGTCTTCGACCCCATCGTGTGCAAGGACGTTTCGCTGCCGGCCGACGGGCGTTCCCCGCTGGTGGTGAAGCGCAGATACCGAGCGGCGCACAACATCGGGCACTTCCGCTTCGTGGAGTGCAGCCGGCTGGTCAACGGGCGGCCGGACGGCGATGTCACGCCATATGACCCGGTGCTGTTTCCATTCGACCCGGCCCTGCACGACCGAGACGACCTGCGGCGTCAGCCGGTCGGCCGCTGGACCGACGGACCCGACGTGGAGGAACGCTACGTCATCGCCCCCAGCGGTGCCGTGGAGGTGACGCTGACGACGCACCCGGCGGGGTTCGAACGCACCTTCCGCCTGGAGCGGCGCGCGTCCGCGAGTTGATGAGCCATCCCGCCATGCAGCTGTACGACGTGATGCGAACGACCTTCGCGGCACGGGAATTCACCGACGACCCGCTGCCCGACGAGGTGCTGAGCCGCATCTTCGAGCACGCCCGGTTCGCTCCCAGCGGTGGCAACCGGCAGGGCGCCCACGTCACCGTGGTGCGCGACGAGGCGATCCGCCGGCGGCTGGCCGAGCTCGGCAAGCCCGCCGCCCGCCGTTACTTCGCCCAGCTGCAGGCGGGCGAAAACCCTTGGAACTCGGTGCATCCCAGCGGCGTGCCGCAAGACGTCGTTGACGCAACCGAGGTCCCCGACACGTTCGTGGCACCGATCGCCAAAGCGCCTGTCGTCCTCGTGATTTCGGTGGACTTGGCCGTCGTCGCGGCCGTCGATCAGGACCTGGACCGCGTCGGCATCGCCGGGGGCGCGTCGGTTTACCCGCTGATCTGGAACATCTTGCTCGCCGCGCGCGGCGAGGGTTACGGCGGCACCATCACGACGATGGCCATCGCGGCCGAAGATCACGTCCGTCGCCTGCTGGGCATCCCCGACCAGCATGCGGTGGCCGCGGTCGTGCCGCTGGGAAAACCGGTGCGGCAGTTGACCAAGCTGCGCCGGCGGCCGGTCGCGGAGTTCATCACTCGTGATCGATTCGACGGCCCGGCATGGTGCGGGTGACCGGCTGAGCCCTACCCGCGCACCTGGGGCAGCACGTCACGCTGCCACGCCGCGAAGAACCCGTCCATGTCGGGACCGATCTGCTGCACGTAGATCTCGTCGACGTCGGCGTCGATGTACTCGCGCACCTGCGCGACGTGCTTGTCGGGGTCCGGGCCACAGGCCACGCTCTCGCCGACGGTCTCCGTAGGCACCAGCGACTGCAGCGCGGCGAAATCCTTGGGCCGGGGCAGGATTTGGGACGTCTGGCCGGGCAACCCCTCGTTGGCCCACAACCGGTGCGCGGTTTTCAGCGCGGCGTCGGCGTCGGCGTCCCAGCACACCTTCGTTCCGCCCTGCACCGGCTTGTTGCCGCCCCCGGCCTCGCGGAACTGCTTGACCAGGTCGCCGTCGGGCATGGCGATGCTGTAGCCGTCGCCGATGCGGGCGGCCAGCTCCACGGCCTGCGGGCCGAATGCCGAGACGTAGATCGGCACCGGCTGCTCGGGCCGGGTGTAGACCTGGGCCTCCTGCACCTCGTAGTGCTTGCCGTGGTGGCTGACCTCGCCGCCCTTGTGCAGCTTGCGAATGACGTCGATCGCCTCCTCGAGCATCTCGAGCCGCACACCGGCCGACGGCCAGGGATCGCCCAGGATGTGCTCGTTGAGCGCCTCGCCGCTGCCGACCCCCAGCACGAAGCGCCCGTCTAGCTGCACGGCCGCGGTGGCCGCGGCCTGCGCGATGATCGCCGGGTGGATCCGAATGGTCGGGCAGGTGACGGCGGTGCTGACCGGTAACGACGTCGCCTCCGACAACGCACCGATCACTCCCCACACGAACGGGCTCTGACCCTGCTCGTCATTCCAGGGGTGATAGTGGTCGGAGATCCACAGCGCGTCGAATCCCGCGTCCTCGGCCCGCTTGGCCTGGTCGATGAGCTCCTTCGGGCCGAATTGCTCGCAGGTGAGAAAGTATCCGATCTTGGTCATGGCGCCCGGCTACCCGCTGCGCGCCCGGTTATGCACCCACCGCGCCGTTTACCTGCGGCGTGTGGGGGAACCCGTTCCTACGTGCCGGCGCCAGAACTTGATACCGAGACCTCGGCGCCGACCGAATCTTTCTACCGCACAGCCGGTTTCGCGGCGCTGAGTAGCTATGCGGCGATCGGTGACGGCCGCACGGTGGCGCTGGTGGCCGAAGACGGCGCCATTGATTGGTTTCCGATTCCGGATTTGGATTCGCTCCCGGTATTCGCCGCGCTGCTCGACCAACCCAACGGCGGACGCCTGGACCTGACGCCGACCGTCCCGTTTCACACGCGGCGGCGTTACCTGCCGAAGACCAACGTGCTGGAAACGACCTTCGTCACCGAGTCGGGACGGGTCCGGGTCACCGACGCGCTGAACATCGGCTTCGGTGGCCGGCTGCCGTGGACCGAACTCGCCCGCCGCGTGGAGGGCCTCGACGGGACGGTGCCGATGCGCTGGCGGGTCGCGCCGGGGACCTGCTTCGACCATTCCTCGCCGTGGGCGCGGCGCACCCCGCACGGCGCGGTGCTGCGAGCCGGGTCGCTCAACGTGGGCGTGTGTGTCTCGGAGCAGCTCGACGTCGAGTGGACCGACCAGACGGCGTCCGGAACGTTCACCGCGACGGCCGGCCTGCGGAGGCTGATCGGCCTGGTCGCCTCGGAGTCCGAACCGCTGATGCTGTCGTCGGCGTCCGACATCGACGAGGGGCTGGACAAGACCATCGCGTTCTGGGGGAACTGGTCCGGGCAGTTCGAATGCCCCGAGTCGTGGGCCGAGGCGGTGCGTCGCAGTGTGTTGCTGCTCAAGCTGCTCATCTTCAGTCCGACCGGCGCCATCGCGGCGGCCGCGACCACCTCGCTGCCCGAACGGATGTCGGGCGGAAAGAATTGGGACTACCGCTTCGCATGGATCCGCGATACCGCATACACGCTGTCCGCCTTGCGCCGCTTCGGGATTCGCGAGGAGACGCACGCCGCCGTGGCTTGGCTGCTGCGAACCGTCCGCCGGCACATTCCCGATGTGGGTGTCTTCTACTGCCTCGACGGTTCACCGCCTCCCCCGGTGAGCCGGTTCGAGGCGGCCGGCTGGCGCGGAATCGGCCCGGTGGTGACCGGTAACCGCGCCGACGGGCAGCTGCAGCTGAGCATCTTCGCCGACCTCTTTGACACAGTGCGGCTCTACGTCGACAGCGGCCACGTCCTGGATACCGAAACCGGCCATCTGCTGGCGGATTTCGCAGATCGGGCGTGCGACGCCTGGCGCCACCGCGACGCCGGCATGTGGGAATTGCCGCGGCAAGAGCACTACACGACGTCCAAGCTCGGCTGTTGGCAGGCGCTGCGGTGCGCGGTCTACCTGGCCGACCAGGGCCAGATTCCCGGCGACCCCGGCCGCTGGGCCGGCGAGGCCGAGCGGATCAGCGATTGGGTGCAGCGCCACTGCTGGAATGACGAGCTGGGCAGCTACGAATGGTTTCCGGGCAGCGGTCAGCTGGACGCGTCGATTCTGCTGCACGCCGGCAGCGGGTTTGACCGTGGCGAACGGATGTCCGCCACGATCGACGCACTACGTCGCGAGTTAGGCTGCGGGCCTTTGCTTTTCCGGTTCAGTGGCGCGCGTGAGGAGGAACGCGAAGGGGCGTTCGTCGCATGCTCGTTCTGGGCCGTCTCGGCGCTGCACCATGTAGGTCGCACGTCAGAGGCCCGTGACCTGATGGCCGAACTCGTCGAGCTGACCAACGACGTCGGCGTGTTGCCCGAAATGATCGATGCCGACGACCGCTCGTTCATGGGCAACCTGCCGCAGGGCCTCAGCCACCTCGCGTTGATCGGGGCGGCGCTCGACCTGGAGTCGTGACGACCTGGGGCCCCGAACGAGAACAGCTTCGCTAATTTTGAGAAGGCGGTTCTCCACTGCCGAGAGACGGATTACGATCGCTGGTGACCTGTGCCGGTCTCGTCCGAACCACAACGATCGGAGTCCCTCATCGACGCCTGGATTCTCGACGCGGTCCGCACGCCCCGCGGGCGCGGCCGCCCCGACGGCGGACTGCACGGCGTGCACCCGCAGGCCCTGCTCGCGCGGTGCCTGACCGCACTGGCCGAGCGGGTCGGCTTCGACCCGGCCGACGTCGACGACGTGATCGCGGGCAACGGCATCCTGTCCGGAGACCACGGCGACGACATCGCCCGCCTGTCGGTGCTGCTGGCCGGCTGGCCGCAGAGCGTGCCCGGGATGACGCTGAGCCGATTCTGCGGGTCGGGTCAGCAGGCGGTGACCGTGGCGGCCTCGGCCATCGCCGCCGGCAGCGAGAATCTGATGATCGCCGGCGGCGTCGAATCCATGTCACGCTGGGACGTCACCGCGGGAGTCCCGACCATCGACGGCAACAACCCGGATCTTCGTGCGCTGTATCCGACCGTCCCGCAGGGTATTTCGGCCGACCTGATCGCCACCCTGGAGGGATTCGACCGCGAGACCGTCGACGCCTACGCCGCGCAGAGCCAGCGCCGCGCCGGCGCGGCCATCGAGCAGGGCCGCTTCGAGCGGTCGCTGGTCGACGTGCCGACTCCGCACGGTCACGTCGAACGCGACGAGCATCCCCGCCCCGGTACCACCACCGAGTCGCTGGCCCGCCTCAAACCGGCCTTCGCCGCGCTGGGCGCCGCGTGCGCCGACGGCGAGCAGCGCACGTTCGACGAGATCTGCCTGCAGCGCTACCCCGACATCGACCGCATCGATCACGTGCACCATGCGGGCAACTCGTCCGGCGTCGTCGATGGCGCCGCGGCGGTTGCGCTGGCCTCGTCGAACTGGCTGCACACCCATCGTGTCACACCGCGCGCGCAGATCAGGGCCACCGCGGCCATCGGTAGCGAACCCATCATCATGCTCACCGCCCCCGGCCCCGCGGCCCAGCGATGTCTTCAGCGGGCGGGCATGACCGTGGCCGACATCGATCTGTGGGAGATCAACGAGGCCTTCGCCGCCGTCCCGCTCAAGACGATGCGCGACCTCGACATCGACCCCGAGGTGGTCAACGTCAACGGCGGGGCGATCGCGCTCGGGCACCCCATCGGCGCCACCGGCGCCATGCTGATCGGCACCGTCCTGGACGAGCTCGAACGTCGTGACCTGACAACGGGTCTGGTCACCATGTGCACCGGCGGCGGGATGGGCACGGCGACGATCATCGAGCGGGTGTGAACATGGCGGACACCGTGTCCCTCGAACGGCCCTGCGACGGGGTCGCCGTCCTGCGGCTGAATCGCCCGCAGCGGCTCAACGCCATCAACGAGGCGATGCAGACCGAATTGCGCGACGGGCTCGGCGATCTGGCCGCCGACCCGGCCGTACACGCCGTGGTGCTGACCGGCGCCGGACGCGGGTTCTGCGCGGGCATCGACGTGCGCGACTTCGGCCCCTCGATGCTCGAAGCGAGCGCACCCGCGTTGGACCGGATGCGCTTCCAGGAAAGGATGGCCGCCCTCGCCGAAGCGGTGCGCGCGTTGCCGCAGCCCGTCATCGCCGCGGTCAATGGCCCCTGCGTTGGCGCCGGACTCGCGCTGTGCCTGGCCGCCGACATCCGAATCTGTTCGACGGCAGCATCTTTCGCCAATGCCGCCATCCTGCTCGGGCTCTCGGGTGCCGAGATGGGCATGAGCTACCACCTGCCGCGCATCGTCGGCACCAGCGTGGCCGCCGACTGGATGCTGTCCGGTCGCACCGTTTCGGCCACCGAGGCCGACCGTCGCGGGCTGGTCAGTGAGGTCGTCGAGCCGGACCGACTGGCCGACCGCGCGGTCGAGCTGGCGTCGCTGATCGCCGGCCACGCCCCGCTGGGCGCGCAACTGACCAAGCGCGCCCTTCAAATCAACACCGACGCCCCGAGCCTGACGTCGGCGATGGAACTGGAAAACCGCAACCAGGTGATTTCCCACGCCACCGACGAGGCGGCGCAGCGCCGCAAGAAGTGGTCGTCATGACCGGTCCGCTGCGCGGTGTGCGCATCGTCATGATGGGCGGCTTGGGGCCCGCACCGCTGTGCGGAATGCTGTTGGGCGACTTGGGCGCCGAAGTCATCCGCATCGACGCGCTGGCCGGTGTCGACGGTCCGCCGCCCGTCGACCACACGGTCCGCCGCAACCAGCGGTCACTGGCCGCCGATGTGAAGGACCCACGCGGGCGCGACCTCGTCCACCGCCTGACCGCCGACGCCGATGCCTTCGTGGACGTGTACCGGCCTGGGGTGGCCGAACGCCTGGGCATCGGCCCGGATGCGTTGCGGACGCGCAACCCCCGGCTGGTCTATGCCCGCATGACCGGCTACGGACAGGACGGGCCCTTGGCCGGTCACGCCGGGCATGACATCAATTACCTTGCGCTCACGGGCGCCCTGCACGCCATCGGCACCGCCGAATCACCGGTGCCGCCCTTGAATCTCGTCGGCGATTACGGCGGCGGTGCAATGCTATTGGCGGTCGGGCTGCTCAGCGCGATCCTGGAGGCCCGCCAGTCGGGTCAGGGGCAGGTCCTCGACGTGGCGATGGTCGACGGCGTCGCCGCGCTGCTGGCACCGTATTTCGGCATGCTGTCGGCGGGCACGTGGCGCGACCGGCGTCAGGACAATCTGCTCGACGGCGCCGCGCACTTCTACGGCACCTACGCCACGGCCGACGGGGGCCACATGGCCGTCGGCGCCATGGAGCCGAAGTTCTACGCCGAACTGTGCGATCGGCTCGGCGTGGACGTGCCGCACGACGACGACGATCCGACGGCGTGGGCCGGCCACCGGGCCGCACTGGCCGCGCGCTTTGCCGAGAAGTCCCGCGCCGAATGGGAGCGCCTGCTGGGCACGCCGGGATGCTGTGCGACACCGGTGCTTTCGCTGACCGAGGCGCCGCGACATCCACACAACGTCGCGCGGCGCACGTTCGTCGAGCTTGACGGCCTCACCCAGCCCGCACCGGCCCCGCGCTTCTCCCGGACCCGTCCGGCCACGCCCGCGCCTCCGTCGCTTCCCGGCGATCACACCCGCGCGGTGCTGCGCGAGCTGGGCCTGGCCGCCAACGACATCACCGCGCTGGAGGATGCCGGCGTGGTGGCCCAGAGCAGTGCAAAGTGACCGATCCAGAGAGGACGACACATGTCGTGGGACTTCTCCACCGACCCGGAGTGGGCCGAACAACTGCAGTGGGTCGAAGGCTTCGTGCGCGAGGAGTGCGAGCCGATCGACTTGATTGTCACCGAATCCCACGACCTCAATGACCCGGTGCGTCAGGCGCTGATCCCGCCGCTGCAGGACATCGTGAAAAAGCGCGGGCTGTGGGCGACCCACCTGGGCCCGCACCTGGGCGGTCCGGGCTATGGGCAGGTGAAATTGGCGCTGCTCAACGAGATTCTGGGGCGCTCGGAATGCGCGCCGATCGTCTTCGGGTCACAGGCCCCCGATTCGGGCAACAGCGAAATCCTGGCGCACTACGGCACGCCCGAGCTCAAAGAGCGCTATCTGGAGCCGCTGCTGGACAACCGCATCATCTCCTGTTTCTCGATGACCGAGCCACAGGGCGGCGCCGACCCGAAGGTGTTCCGCACCACCGCCGTACAAGACGGTGATCACTGGGTCATCAACGGGGAGAAGTGGTTTTCGTCGTTCGCCTCGATGGCGTCGTTCCTGATCGTGATGGCGATGACCGATCCCGACGCGCCGCCCTACGAGCGCTACTCGATGTTCGTCGTCCCCGGCGACACCCCCGGCATCAACGTGCTGCGCGACGTCGGGCTGGGATACCAGCCGATCGGCGGTGGGCGTGAGGGTTATGTGCGCTACGACAACGTCCGGGTGCCCGCCGAGAACATGCTGGGGCCGCGCGGCGGGGCGTTCGTCGTCGCGCAGACCCGCCTGGGCGGCGGGCGGATTCACCACGCGATGCGCACCGTGGGACTGGTCCGGCGGATCTTCGACATGATCTGCGAACGGGCCGCGTCGCGCTACACCCAGGGCGAGGTGCTGGCCAACAAGCAGCTGGTGCAGGAGATGGTCGCCGACTCCTGGATGGAGATCGAGGCGTTCCGGCTGCTGACGCTCCAAACAGCTTGGAAGATCGACCAATTCAACGACTACAAGGCCGTTCGGGCCGACATCTCGGCGGTCAAGGCGATGATGCAGAAGGTGCTGCACGACGTGTCATCGCGGGCGCTTCAGTTGCACGGCTCGTTGGGCACCACCCACGAGATGCCGTTCGTGCAGTATCTGGTCGAGTCGTTCGTGCTCGGGCTGGCCGACGGTCCGACCGAAGTGCACAAGGTCACGCTGGCCCGGCTGTTGCTGAAGAACCGTGAACCCGCGCCGGATCTGTTTCCCTCCGAACATCTGCTGCGGTTGCGGGCGGCCGCCGAGGCCAAGTTCGCCGCCAAGCTGGCGGGCATCCCCCGGGGCTGAGCGGCGAGCCCGCTCAGACTTTCTTGGTGACGCCGACGTAGGACAGCACCACATCGGATTGGTCGGTCACTCGATTGAGCACCGCGTAGGAGCGGATGAACGACTCACCCACGCAACCGTCGATCTTGACGTGGAAGTTGCTGACCATCACCCAGGGATTCGGTGCCCTGAACTGTTTCTTGACCACCGGCACCACGACGACCAGGCCCGGCTTGAGCCCCACGTTGAGGATGCCCGCGATCGGGGCGACGACCAACGGAAGCACGTCTCCCGGCACTCCGGTCACCGGTCCGGTCACACCCGGGGTGATGCCGGCGCTGCCACCGATCGTGACGCCGTCCGACGTGCTCATGTCGATGCCACAGCCGATCTCATAGCCCACCTCGAGGACGCCCTGGGGCGGTCCCGGCCCGATGAGGGAGCCGACGAATATCCCGCTGGCGACGTATTCGCGGGACGACACCGCGGTGGTCAACGGTGCCACCGGAACCTGCTGCTCGTCGCGGGCGCCCAGACCGAGGGTCCAGCCGTCGGGGGTGTGCAGGACTGCGGGGGGATTCGAGGGAATCGCTCCCTCCGCCTCCGGCGCCGCTTCCGCAGCAACCGGGGCGGCGTCGGGATCCGCGCATGTCGACGGCGCCGTAGGCAGCGAAACGGCCAGGCAGGCGGCGGCCACCAGGGCGCGACGAACGACCACGGCAATCGGCCTCACGGGCGACACCGTACGCACCCGGCGTTTCGAGTCACGAGATTTGCTGGGCGGCCCACCGAAGTCGTTGTGGGTTTGTAACTGTTACGCGATATGCGGTCAACGGTAGAATCGGCGTTTCAGCAGCCAGCAATTCGGCCAGAAACCGAGGAGGCGGCGATGACGGTTCGCACCCGGACTCGCGCAATGCTGGTCTGCGCGACGACGGCCATCGCCCTGGCGAGCGGCGCCGGCATGGCCCACGCGGACCCGAACGTCGATCCCCGCCCCCAGCCGCCGGGCATGGACGACGTCTACAATCCGTTTCCCACCACCTGGATCAATCCGTCCAATGAAGGCCAGCCCGTGAACGATACGGGCGATGTCGGAATGATCTGCGAAAATCTTCTGGTCCGCTGCCAGTAAGGCTCCGGCGGGCACTAAGTTAGCGACGTCAGGGCGCGGTCGAGCAGCCTCGGCAAAATCGTTGCCATCGCTTCCAATTCGGCTCGCGGCGCCGCCCGGCGGCGATTGTGTTTGACGATCAACGACCAGGTCGCCGTCGATTTGAAACACGCCAGCGCCGTGAACCACGCCAAATCGGTTATCTCGCAACCTAACTCGGATGCATAGAGCTCGGTGAGTTCGTCGATCGGCGGTACCATACCGTCGGGTGCGTCGACCCGCCGGTAGGTGTCCGGGTCGCAGTTGATTAGAAACCAGCCCGCATCGATGCGCGGATCGCCGATCGACCAGATCTCCCAGTCGATGATCGCGTTGACCCGCGATCCGGCGGCGAGCAGGTTGCCCAGCCGGAAGTCGCCGTGCACCACACGCGGCGCCATCGCACGCGGCGCGCAATCGAGCAGCGCGTCATACACTTCCGGCCAGTCGGGGGTCAGCGCCGGGTCGACGGTCCGCAGCGTGTCGGACCACCGGTGGACTTCGGCGACCGGGTCGACCACGCGCTCATCGCCCAGCCCGAGGTCCGCCGGCGCGAGCCTGTGCAGCGCGGCCATCGCGCGGCACGCGTTCCGGTATCGATCGCTCAGCCCGCCGACATGCGGGCAGCCGTCGAACAACGGTTCCACACAATCGCCTTCGACATGGCTCATCACATACAGCGGCGGTGTGCCGGGCGGGTCCCCCGCATCTTCCCACAGCACCTCCGGGACCGGAACGTGAGTTGTCTTGAGCGCCTTGATGATGCGGGCCTGGCGGAGCACGTCGCGATGCGCGACGGGTGCGACGCCCGGCGGAGCCACCTTGATCACCACCCGCCGGCCATCCCTGCTGCCCGCGAAGGTGAGGCTGGAGGCGCCGCCGGCTAGCGGGGCGACGTCGGTGACGCCCGCGCCGTCGAGTCGGCGGCGCAGCTCGGTCGGATCGAGCTCGGCTCGGCTCATCCCGTCAGCGGGCCGGTCCTCGTCCAGCCGACCTCGGCGAGGAAGGGCTGGGTGTGCGCGATGCGCCCGGTTAGGGTCTTCGGATCGCCGGTGCAGAGCCGCAAGGCCGTCTCGGTGATCAACGCGATGTCCTCGGTGTCGGTCTTGGCCAGGTCGAGCGTGCCGGCGCCCGGCGTGGCCACGGGATTGGACGGGGCGGCGGCGTTGACCGCGATTCCGTCGTCGTACAGCTCGGCCGCAAGGCTTTTCGTCAATCGGTTGAGGGCGGCCTTGGCCGTGCCGTAGATGCCGAAGCCCGCCGTGCGGTCGAACTCGGAGAACGGCGGGCCGGGTGGCAGGTCACCGCCGACCGAGGTCAGGTTCAGGATCCAGCCGCGTCCGCGCTCGCGCATCGCGGGTATCGCCAGCTGACACAGATGCAGGGGCCCGAGCACATGCATCTCCATCATCAGCCGCGCTCGCCGCTCGGGAAACCCGTCGAGGGGCCGCAGGAAGGTCACCGCGGCGTTGTTGACCAGGATGTCGGGTGCGCCGACCGCGCCGGCCACCTCGGCGAAAAGCCGTTCACGGTCTTCGGTCTGGGACAGATCCGCCTGGACCGCAATGGCTTTCCCGCCCGCGGCGACGATCTCGTCGCGGGTCTGGCTCAGCGACCCCTGATACTTGGGGTCGGGGTCCATCGTGCGGGCGGTCAGGGCCACCGTGGCCCCGTGCTCGGCCAGCCGTGTGGCGATCGCCCTGCCCAGGCCCCGGCTGCTGCCGGTGACCAGGGCCACCATCCCGTCGCACCGCTGCGCGCTCATCGTCGTCCTCCTCGGCCTGCCGGCCCTGCGGAAATGGCTTCTCCGTATCAGAGAATGCCATTATCGCCGGCGGAGGGGAAGCATTCGGCGTCGCGCGTCCAGGGCGTAGCTGCCGCCGCCGGTGAAGACCAGCAGGAAAAACGCGAAGCAGAACAGAACGGCCAACGCGCCCCCGTTGCCGGCCGGCGGATCGGCGACCGGCCACAGCGCCTGGGGTTGGTGGACCGAGAAGTAGGCGACCGCCATCTCCCCCGACGCGACGAACGCGGCGGCGCGGGTGAACAACCCGGCGGCCACCAGCAGGCCCGCGACGATCTCGACCAGTGCGGCATACCAGCCGGGCCAGGATCCGAACTCGACGACAACCGGCGAGCGGACGGGCCAATTGAACAGGCTGCGCGAACCGTACGCGGCGAAAAGCAAACCGTAGACGAGGCGAAACAGGCTCAGCACCCCCGGAGCGTGCCGGGCCAGGCGAGCGTCGAGACCATTCCTCACGAGGGACAGGCTACGGTCGCCGCCCAGGCGAGCAGGCGCCGCCACAGCCGATGCCGGCTCGACGCCATGTTGTGGCAGTGCGCGCTGCCGGCCACCACCAGGGTGGTGATGTCCGGGCTGCTCCGGTACAGCCCGGCCTCGGCGCGCGGGTCCGGCGAGACGTCGACGACGCCGTAACCGACCAGCACCGGGACGTCGATGCGCGCCGCATGCTCGGCGACGATGCCGGGGACCATCGCCGTGCCGAACACGCGCGGTACCACCGACTTGGCGGCGCTGGCGTCGGCCGCGACGACGTCGGCGGGAACGTCGGGGAGATGGAACCAACTCTGCAGGTGCTCGCGTGGCCCCTCGAAATACGGCCTGTCGAGCGCGGACAGTATTTCGGCGGCCGCCTCGGCGCGGCCTTGCGGCGTGGCGCAACGCGCGATGAACGCCGCGTCCAGGTTCAACGGCGCGACGTGCTGGTTGGTGCAACCCAGCACCGCCAGCCCGGCATAGCCGGGAAACAGCGCTTGCTGGGTGATGGCCAGGTACCCGCCCAGCGAATGCCCGACCGCGATCGCCGGCGCCTCGATGCCGATGGTGTCCGGCAACGCGCTGACGGCTCGCGCCAGCGCGCCGGCGATATCGCTGAAGCCGAAATCGCCTGTGGGCTGCGAGCTTTCGCCGGTCCCCAGCGGGTCGATGGTCACGACGGCGTAGCCGTTCTCGGTGGCGAAGCCGGCGAAGCTGTACCCGTGGTGGCCGGGAATGGTGAGGTCCCAGTAGTCGCGGCTGTAGGTGCCGCCCGGCAGACATACCAGCAGCGCGGCCGCGTCGGCGACGTCGCGCGCGGGGTAGTACGTCGCCGCCAGCGACGCCGGCTGCCCGGCCACCTCGCCGACATCGAACGTCAATGAGCGCGGGGTGCGGGTCATACGGCGTAATCCTTGGAGGTAAACACGTACCTGTACAGGGGTATGCAAGGAGGCGTTTTGACCTATCTCTTTCTCCTCGGCGCCATATTCGCAGAGGTGATAGCGACCAGCCTGCTCAAGAGCACCGACGGTTTCAGCCGGCTGTGGCCGACCGTCGTGTGCCTTACCGGTTATGCCGTCTCCTTCGCGCTGCTGGCGGTGTCGATCTCGCGCGGCATGCAGACCGACGTCGCCTACGCGCTGTGGTCGGCCATCGGTACGGCCCTGATCGTGCTGATCGCGGTGCTGTTCTTGGGTTCGCCGATATCGCTGACGAAGGTCGCCGGTGTCGGGCTGATCATCGCCGGGGTGGTCACGCTGAATCTGGCCGGCGCGCACTGACCGCGGGGCCATTTCGTCGCCGGCAGGTGGACTCCCGTTCACGTTTCCGACCTCTATTGCGGGCCTGGTGTGCAAATATCGCTGCAAGACTGACGGTCTGTCGCCACCGGGCATTGCAGCGGCCCGGGGCGGTGCTGCCCGCCACCCCCTAGCGAGTAGGACTCACCATGACCGATGTCGATCAGACGCCCTCCGATGGCCTGTCCCCCGGCAACCCCACCCGGGCCGACCTGATCGAGCACTCGCGCACCGGGATGAGCGCGGCCGCACTCCAGCGCGCGATCAACGACCACCTGCGCTATTCGATCGGGCGTCCGGCGGCGGCCCTGCGCCCCGAGCACTACTACCGCGCGCTCGCCCTGGCGGTCCGTGATCGCATGCAGGACCGCCGGGTGGCCTCCACGCAGACCTCGCTGGACCTCGGTCGCAAGGTGACCTGCTACCTGTCGGCCGAGTTCTTGATGGGCCCGCAATTGGGCAACAACCTGCTGAATCTCCAGATGGAGCGGGCGGCTCGCGAGGCGCTGGCGGCGATGGGCCAAAACCTCGACACGGTGCTGGCCTGCGAGGAGGAACCCGGGCTCGGCAACGGCGGCCTCGGCAGGCTGGCCGCGTGCTACCTGGACTCGCTGGCCACCCTGGAGCGCCCGGCGATCGGCTACGGCATCCGCTACGAATTCGGCATCTTCGACCAGGAAATCCACGACGGCTGGCAGGTCGAGCAGACCGACAACTGGCTGGACAACGGAAACCCCTGGGAGATCGCCAAACCCGACGTCAGCTTCCTGGTGAAGTGGGGCGGCTACGCCGAGCACTACACCGACCCCGATAAGGGGGCCGGCCACGATCGGGTCCGCTGGGTGCCGGGCCGGTTGCTCAAAGGCACCGCGTATGACACGCCGATCCAGGGCTACGGCGTCAACACCTGCAACGTGCTGACGCTGTGGAGCGCGCGCGCCGTCAAATCGTTTGCTCTGGAGGCCTTCAACACCGGCGACTACTACAAGGCGGTGGAGGACGAGGTCACATCCGAGACCGTTACCAAGGTGCTCTACCCCAACGACGAACCCGAGGCCGGCAAGCGGCTGCGCCTGCTGCAGCAGTACTTCTTCGTGTCCTGCTCGCTGCAACACGTGCTGCACATCATGGACGATCTCGCCGACGTGTCCGTCAAGGAGCTTCCGCAGCGGTTTGCCCTGCAGCTCAACGACACTCACCCGTCCATCGGGGTCGCCGAGCTGATGCGGCTGCTGGTCGACGAGCGCGAGCTGGACTGGGACGCGGCGTGGGACATCACCGTCGCGACGTTCGGATACACCAACCACACCCTGCTGCCCGAGGCGCTGGAAACCTGGCCGCTGGAGATGTTCGCCGAGTCGCTGCCGCGCCACCTCGAGATCATCTACGAGATCAACCGCCGGTTCCTCGACGAGGTGCGCGCCCGCTTCCCCGGCGACGAGGACCGGGTCGCCCGGATGTCGTTGATCGGGGAGAACGGCGGCAAGAATGTCCGGATGGCGCACCTGGCCACCGTCGGCAGCCACGCCGTCAACGGCGTCGCCGCCCTCCATTCGGAGCTGCTGAAAAGCAGTGTGCTGAAAGACTTTTACGAGATGTGGCCGGAACGGTTCAGCAACAAGACGAACGGCGTGACACCGCGCCGCTTCCTCGCGCTGGCCAACCCCGGGCTGCGCGAACTGCTGGACCGCACGGTCGGCGACGGCTGGTTGACCGATCTGGGCCGGCTGCGCGGGCTCGAGCCGTTCGTCGAGGACGCGGCCTTCCGGCGCGAGTGGCGCGACATCAAGCGCAACAACAAGTCCCGCCTGGCCAGATACGTCCACTCGGTGGCCGGCGTCGAACTGAACCCGGACTGGATGTTCGACGTCCAGGTCAAGCGCATCCACGAGTACAAGCGCCAGCACCTGAACGTCCTGCACGTCGTCGCGCTGTATCATCGCCTGAAGTGTGACCCCGGCCTGTCGATCCCGCCGCGGGCCTTCATCTTCGGCGGCAAGGCCGCGCCTGGATACTTCCTGGCCAAGCGGATCATCAAGCTCATCAACGCGGTCGCCGAAACCGTGAACGCCGACCCGGACGTGAACCGGTTCCTCCAGGTGGCCTTCGTGCCGAACTTCAACGTGCAAAACGCCCATCTGATCTACCCGGCGGCCGATCTGTCCGAACAGATCTCCACCGCGGGCAAGGAGGCCTCGGGCACCGGGAACATGAAGTTCATGATCAACGGGGCCCTGACCATCGGCACCCTGGACGGGGCGAACGTCGAGATGCGCGACGAGGTCGGGCCGGAGAACTTTTTCCTGTTCGGGCTCACCGAGCAGCAAGTCGGGGCGGTCAAGGCCGACGGGTATCGCCCGGGCGATTACATCGACGGCAACGACGAGCTGCGCGCTGTGCTGGATCTGATTGCCGCGGGGACGTTTTCGCGCGGGGACACCGAGGTGTTCAAGCCCGTCGTGGACAACCTGCGTTACGACGACCCCTTCCTGGTGTGCGCCGACTACGCGTCGTATGTGGACTGTCAGGAGCGGGTCGGCGCCGCGTGGCAGGATCGCGAGTCGTGGACCAAGATGTCGATCCTCAACACCGCGCGCAGCGGCAAGTTCTCGTCGGATCGCGCCATCACCGAGTACTGCGACGAGATCTGGAACGTCTGGCCGCTGACGGTCAAGATCTAGCGCCGGCCGGGTAGTCCGGCCGCGCCCGGCGTGCCATCGACCACCGCCGCGACCGGCGCCGCCCGGCCCCGCGGCAGAGCCGCCCGAAACGGGCTAGGGTGGGCGCTCACGCGCAGGGTGCACTGGGACGTTGTCGCGGCCCCGCGATCGACAGAACGACTCGTGGCAGGAGAGATGTGACCACACGCTTGCGCAGCCTTGTCCTGGTCCCGTTGACCGTGGCACTGGCCATGCTGCTGGTGCCGACCGCTTCGGCCGACACCTACACCGACCAGCTGGTGAGCAGGTTCGACGCCCAGACGCATGTGGTGGTCGATCCGGGCGCCAGACCGCCGCTGCAGAATCCCGACAAGCTGAACCAGCAGATTCTCACCAGCTCGTGGCGGTGGAGCGCGGGCCCACCGGTCTGGGTGGCGGCGGTGTCGCCCGCCCAGAGCGGGGTCACCACCGCCGACGCCGTACACACCGCCATGCTGGGCCGCAACGCCGGATTCAGCGGCGTCATCCTCGTCATCGACGCTCGCGGCTACCACGTGCGCGCCTACAACGTGCCCAAGGCGATCGCCGACAACGTCGACCAATTCATGAATCAGTCGGCGAGGGATCATCGCAACGACCCGTACGGCGCCACGAGCGCGTTCGTCGCCAGGCTGGCGAGCGCCAATGCAAGCCCCGCCGGACCGGCGACCACCTCTGAAGTCGCGCACCAAAAGCACGACGAGTGGGCGTGGCTGAAGGTCACGCTGGTCATCTTCGGCATCGCGCTGGCCATGGCCGGCCTGTTCTGGTTCGCGATCGGCCGAAATCGTAAGCACCGCAAGGACTCCGAGGCACGTGAGGAAATCAAGCAGGAATTGATCGCGGCCACGTCGAACGTCAGCGACCTGGACAACGCGGTGCTCACCACCGGCGGCGCCGATGTCAGCGCCGAGTCGCTGAAAGCCAACGCCAGCCTGTACGACGCCCGAAAGGCCTACGAGAAGGGCGATTACGGCTCCGCGCGGGCGCATCTGCGGGTGGTCGAGTCCACGGTCGCCAAGGCCAACCGGAAGCTCGACCCGCGCCAACCCGACGTCGCGGCCGTGACTTCTGTCCCGGCCGACGACCGCAAGCAGGCCACCGTGCGGGCCAAGAATCCGGACACCGGCGAAACGGTGACGATCAACAACAACAACTACAGCACCACCGCGCAGCCGGGTTACCCGC
This sequence comes from Mycobacterium sp. 1482292.6, assembly GCF_001672995.1. Lineage (NCBI taxonomy): Bacteria > Bacillati > Actinomycetota > Actinomycetes > Mycobacteriales > Mycobacteriaceae > Mycobacterium > Mycobacterium sp. 1482292.6. Next base: position 52,784 of record NZ_LZKV01000091.1, read on the forward strand.
ACTACTACGGCGGCGGCTACCACAACGGAATGTTCTTCTACCCCGGCTATTACCCGTACGCGTTCTGGGGTCCCGGCTGGACGTGGGCGCTGACCGACGTGCTGCTGATGGACGCGTTGCTGGACGACCATTGGGGCGGCAGCTACGAGCGCGGCTTCGAGGCCGGCCGCGACTCCGCGTTCGCCGATGCCAACAGCTACGGCTATGACGGCGGACAGGCAGCCGGCTACGACAGCCCGCCGGCCGATGTGGGGTTCACCGGCGGCTACCAGGACTCCGGTGGCGCCGACGTCGGATTCGCGGGCAACGACGCCACCTACTCCGGCGGCGGTGACGTGGGCTTCGACGGTGGCTGGGACTCCGGCGGCGGCTGGGATTCCGGCGGCTCCGATTTCGGGGGCGGATCGGATTTCGGCGGCGGCGGTTCCGATTCCGGCGGCGGTGGCGACTTCGGGTTTTGAGGTCTCGCCGTCGAGAAGTTAGGTTCCTGCAATGAGTACGGACAAGATCAATCGCGCGATCCTGCTCACCATGGTGGTGATCGGGACGGTCGCCTACTGCTTGCTGTACAGCCACGCCTCGATCGTCTTCAGGCTCCTGGTGCCGCTCGGCCTGATCGTCCTGCTCGGGCTCGTCGTCCGGGATGTGATCAGGGACCGGCAATAGTCTTCGGAAGTCCAACAGCGGAGCAAGGACTGGAAAATGAGCACGTATCTCTACGGTCTGCTGACCCTGGTCACCCTCGTCCTGGCCGTGGCGCTGGCCGCCGTCGCCGCCGTGCACGTAAATCGCTTGGAGCGCCGAACGACTGCTCCGGTCAGTGAAGAAATCGGCAGCGCCAAAGCGGTTTTGCACAAGGTCCGCAAGGGCAAACCGATGTCGCGCGACGAGGTGGACTACGCCAAGCAGGTCGTTGCCGATCGCGGTTCGTTGATGACCCTGTGCATCCCGGGCGCGTTGTTCATGCTCGGCTGCTTCTTCGTCTTCGGCAGTCTCTACCACCTGCAGGGAGCGACGCCCTCGGAGCGCACATTCCTCGGGGTGATCCCCATGTTGACCTCGACAAACCTGGCCATTCAGATTCGCCGCAGCGCGCGGTTGCGGCGGCGGCTGAAGAAGCTGGCCTGACGCACGACGAGACCGGACGTGCGGCGCCCACCGGGCGCCCGGGTGGGCCGGCCGGCCTTCGAGGTCGTGTCCGGGTTGCGCTGTCCGGAGTCTTTGCACCATGATGTGTCAATTGAGCACATGACCGTCTACTATTTGGCGGGCACGAGGGCGAGGGCGGGGGGCACGAACACGATGTCCGGACCGGGTCGCGAGAGGTGATCGAATGAGCCCTCGTTTCGTCGGTCGGACCGTCCTGGCGCGAACCTGGATGCCGTTGGTCGCCGTGGTCGCGGTCGGCGTGGGTCTGCTCTGCATGTACAAGGTGCATCAGTTCTCCGAACCGGAGCCGGTCATCACCGTCAACGGTCCGCAGGCACCCGAGGAGTTCAACATCAAGCGGATCACCTACGAGGTGTTCGGCGACGCCGGCCAGGGCGGGAAACTGGTCTACGTCGACATCGACGGTCATCCGCATCAGGTCGACATCACCACCCTGCCGTGGTCCCACACGGAGACCACCACGCTCACGGTGGCGTCCGGCAGCATCTCGGTGCACGTCCACGGCGGTCAGGTCGGTTGCCGAATGCTGGTGGACGGCGTCATCCGCGACGAACAATCGGGCGATCATCAGGACGCCGACGTCCAGTGCAGGGTGAAGTCGGCATGACCGAGCATCGCCTCGAGGATCCCAGGGTCAAGCGTCCGTTCATCCCGAAAATGGTGCGCGCCCTGGCGATTCCGATCATCTTGTTCTGGGCCCTGCTCGCGGTCACCACCAATACCTTTATGCCCCAAGTGGAACGGGTCGCCGAAGAGCTCGCCGGGCCGATGGTTCCGCATTACGCGCCCTCGCAGCGGGCGCTGCTGCACATCGGCGAGAAGTTCCACGAATCCAACTCCACGAATCTGACCATGGTGGTCTTCGAGGCGAACCGGCGACTGGGCGACCAGGATCACCGGTACTACGACGATTTGATGCGCCGCCTGCAGAACGACACCAAGCACGTCCAGTACGTGATGGACTTGTGGGGCAAACCGTTCACCGCGGCCGGCGCGCAATCCGTCGACGGCAAGTGCACCTATGTGCTCCTTCGTCTCGCCGGTGACATCGGCCAGATCCAGGCCAACCAGTCCGTGGACGCCGTCCGCGACATCATCAAGAAGGACACGCCTCCGCCGGGCCTCAAGGTCTATGTCAGCGGTGCGGCTCCGCTGGCCTCCGACACGCTCACCATCGCCAACGCCAGCCTGAACAACGTCACCATCGTGACGATCATCCTCATCGTCGTGATGTTGCTGCTGGTGTACCGCACCCCGTCCACCCTGCTGGTGCCCCTGCTCGGCGTCCTCATCGAAATGCTTGTCGCCAAGGGCATCGTCTCGACCCTCGGGCATTACGGATACATCGAATTGTCGTCGTTCGCGGTGAACATCGTCATCGCGCTGACCCTGGGGGCCGGAACCGACTACGGCATCTTCCTGATGGGCCGCTATCACGAGGCGCGCCAGGCCGGTGAGAGCCGGGAGGACAGTTTCTACATCGCCTACAAGGGCGTGGCACCCATCATCATCGGCTCCGGACTGACGATCGCCGGCGCCTGTTACTGCCTGACGTTCGCGCGGCTCAACTACTTCCATACCATGGGGCCGGCCGTCGCGATCACCATGCTGTTCACCATCGCGGCGGCGATGACGCTGGGCCCGGCGGTGCTGACCGTGGGCAGCCTGTTCGGGATGTTCGACCCGAGAACCAACGTCCACGGGCGGCTTTATCGGCGCATCGGTGCCAGCGTGGTGCGCTGGCCGGTGCCGATCCTGGTGGCCAGTTCCGCCGTCGTCATGCTCGGCGCGATCTTCGTGCCGAGCTACCGGCAGAACTACGACGATCGCCAGTACCAACCTGCCAGTGCGCCTGCGAATCTCGGTTTCCAGGCCGCCGATCGGCACTTCCCCAAGAGCAAGCTGTTCTCCGAGATGTTGATGGTCGAGACCGATCACGACATGCGCAACTCGGCCGACTTCATCTCGCTGGACCGCGTCGCCAGGGCGCTGATCCGGCTGCACGGCGTGGCGATGGTGCAGGGCATGACGCGGCCGTTAGGCCGGGCGCTCGAACACGCCAGCATTCCCTACCTGTTCACCACGCAGGGCAGCGGCAACGGTCAACAACTCCCGTTCAACAGGGAGCAGAACTCCAACACCGATGCGCAGGCCGAGATCCAGGCGCACTCCGTGGCGGTGCTACGCAAAGAGATCGGCTTCTTCCAGAAGGTGTCCGACGAACTGCACCAGACGGTGCTCACCGTCGAGGACCTCAAACGGGTCAGCAACGAAATGAACGAGGAAGTCTCGAACCTCGACGATTTCTTCCGGCCCATCAAGAGCTACTTCTATTGGGAGAAACACTGTTTCGACATCCCGATCTGCTGGGCGTTCCGATCGCTGTGGGACACCATCGATCACATCGACCACTTGGCCGAAGATATCGACAAGGCCGAAATCTCCCTCGCGGAGGTGGACAAGGCCTTCCCGCAGATCATCGCCCAACTGAAGGCCACCGCCGATGACACCGAGGCGCTGCAGCTGAAGTTGGTCAACAGTTACGGCTCGGCCGACCTGCAGTCCATCCAGACCGAGCAGACCTTCGACGATTCGATCAACGTCGGCAACGACTTCGACAGGTCCCGCAGCGACGACTACTTCTATATCCCGCACGAGGCCTTCGACAACGAGGACCTCAAGGCGGGCATGAAGCTGATGATGTCGCCGGACGGCAAAGCCGCCCGTTTCATCGTCACCCACGAGGGTGACGCGATGGGACCCGAAGGCGTGGAGCACGTCGAGCAGTTCCCCGACGCGATCAAGACGATCCTCAAAGAGACGTCGCTGGCCGGCGCCCGGGTGTATATCGGGGGCTCGGGGTCCAACGACAAGGACATCAAGCAATACGCGATGTCGGATCTGTTGATCGCGGCGATCGCGGCCTTCGTGCTGATCTTCCTGATCATGTTGTTCATCACGCGAAGCCTGGTGGCGGCCTTGGTGATTCCCGGCACCGTGGCCTTCTCCTACGCCGGGGCGTTCGGCCTGTCCATCCTTTTCTGGCAGCACCTGGTCGGCCTGCATCTGCACTGGCTCGTGCTGCCGCTGACGTTCATCATCCTGGTGGCCGTCGGATCGGACTACAACCTGCTGCTGATCAACCGGGTCAAAGAGGAGCTGCACGGCGGGATCCACACCGGCCTGATCCGCGCGCTCGGCAGCACCGGCGGTGTGGTGACCTCCGCCGGTTTGGTGTTCGCCTTCACCATGCTGGCCATGCTCACCAGCGATCTGAGGACCATCGGTCAGGTGGGATCGACCGTGTGCATCGGCCTGCTGCTGGACACGTTGATCGTGCGCTCGTTCGTCGTGCCCTCCATCCTGCGGATCCTGGGGCCGTGGTTCTGGTGGCCGACGCTGGTACGCCCCCGTCCGCTGCCACAGCATTGATGCGGATCTGACGAATCGTTGACCGGATTGAACACATCTCGTTAATGTGTTCACATGTCGACGACGACGCCACGTGAGACGATCCGCGCGGTCTCACCGTCGCTGCTCTCGGCCACCACCAGCACGCTGCGCCGGCTGGGCCCCCGCCAGTTCAACCTGACCGCCGTCGCCGAAATCGCCGGCGTGTCGCGCGGGACCGTGCACAACGCGTTCGGAAACCGCGAAACCGCACTGAAAACCGCGCTCGACGAACTCGCCACCGGCTTCATCACCACCATGGCGGCCGAAGTGCAGCGGCAAGACAACCTCGCCGGCCAGGTGGCCGCGGCCGCCAACGTGATCTGCAAACACCGGCAGACCTCAGACCCGCTGGGCCCGAAGGGGTTCAATCAGAGCCTCATCGTCCTGCTGCTCGACAACCTCGGCGAGGACCTCATGCAGCGCTCCATCAACCTCTGGGCGCCGCTGGTCCGGGCCGCCCAGCGCCGGGGCGAAGTCGGCAAGTCGGTCAATCCCCGGCACGCCGCGGAATGGATCGTGCGCGTGCTGCTCAGCTTCGAACTGCTGCCGCCGATGGTGGTCAATCTGGAAAGCCCCCGCGCCGTCGGCAAATTCGTCTCCGACCACATCGTGGCCGGACTCACCGGAAGCGAGAGGAGACGAGATGGCTGATTACGACGTCGCCGTCATCGGAGCCGGCCCGGGCGGCATCGCCGCCGGGCACCTGTTGCGCCAGCAGGGGATTTTCGACTTCGTCATCCTGGAGCGCGGCGACGACGTCGGTGGCACCTGGCGCGACAACCACTACCCCGGCCTGGCCGTGGACATCCCCAGCCTGTGGTATCAGCTCTCCTTCGCGCCGAACCCCAACTGGTCACGCTTCTTCGCCCCGGGCCGCGAGCTCTACGACTATTTCCGCGACACCGCCCGGTCGCTGCATCTGTACGACCATTTGCAGACCGGCTGCAACGTGCTGCGCCAGTCCTGGGATGACACGACGCAGCGTTGGTACCTCGACATCGAGGGAAAGCCCTGCGTCACAGCGTGTTTCGTCATCAGCTCGGTGGGTGGCTATGTCAACGCCAAGCAGCGCGTCGACATCGACGGAATCGACGACTTCGCCGGCACCATCCTGCGGCCCAACGCCTGGGACGACGGCTACGACCCGCGCGGCAAGCGCGTCGCGGTGATCGGCACCGGCTCCAGCGGTGTCCAGATCGCCGCCGCCCTATCGGGTCAGGCTGCCAATCTCGAGGTGTACCAACGCACACCGGCCTGGGTGCTGCCGAAGATCGACTTTGACATTCCCCCGCTGATGCGTCGGTTCCTGCGGGTGCCCGGCGTGGTCGGCGCCGTCAACTCGGCGGGACGATGGGCAATGGACATCGCGATGATCGCGCCCATCGTCCACCTGCTGTCGCGGCTGCCGCAGCGCGTCCTGGTTCGCACGATGCCGTTGTACGACGCGTACTGCCGCGCCTTGTACCGGCTGCTGCTGCGGGCGGTGGTGCACGACCCGGCCACCCGCGCCGCGCTCGTCCCGCGATACGGGATCCTCGCCAAGCGGCCGGTGATCTCCAGCAGCTTCCTGCCGGCACTGAACAATCCGAACACCCACCTGATCACCACCGCCATCGATCGAATCACCGCCACCGGCATCCGTACCGTCGACGGAGTCGAACATCCCGCCGACCTCATAGTCGCGGCAACCGGTTACGAGCTGTGGACGGACCCGGAGACCTATCGACCCGGAACCGTGGTGGGCACAGCCGGATTCGACCTCGGCGAGTATTACCGCACGCACGGCCTGCACGCCTATGCCGGCACGGCGCACCCGCAGTTGCCCAACCGGTGGGAGATCGTCGGGCCGCTGGGCTTCGTCGGCTTCGCGTGGCCGGACTTCGTCGAGACGATGGCCGCCCACGCGGTCCGGATCATCGACGTCGCGCGCCGGCAGGGCACCGAGGTCGTGCGCGTCAAACCCCAAGCGTTCCAGCGGTGGAACGCGCTGATGCGGCGCCGCGCAAAAACGGCCCACCTGTACTTCACCGAGTGCAATCCGGGGTTGTCCACGTATTTCATCAACTCCCAGCGCGACACCGTCTATCACCGGCCGCAAACGATCGCCGCCTCGCGGCGCTTCGCGCGCAAGTCGGCACTGTCCGACTACGAGTTTTCCCGCGCCGCCGCGCCGTGCGAGGCGGCCCCGACCCGGAAGGCCCAGATAGCATGAGCGACAACGACAAACCGTTGGCCGGCCGGGTCGCGTTCGTCACGGGCGCCGCGCGCGGACAGGGCCGTTCGCATTGCGTGCGGCTGGCCCGGGCCGGGGCGGACGTCGTGGCCATCGACGCGTGCGGCCCGGTGGCGGCGAACAACGGCTACCCGGCCGCGACGCCGGAGGACCTGGCCGAAACGACGAGCCTGGTGGAAAGCGAAGGCCGCAAGATGCTGGCCGCGCAGGTCGACGTCCGCGACGCGGCGGGGCAACAACGGCTCGTCGACGACGCGATCACCCAATTCGGCCGCCTGGACATCGTCGTCGCCAACGCCGGCGTGCTCAATTGGGGCCGGCTGTGGGAGATTTCGGCGCAGCAATGGCAAGACGTCCTCGACACCAACCTGACCGGAGTCTGGAACACCATCAAAGCGACCGTGCCGGCGATGATTCAGGCGGGCAACGGGGGCTCGATCATCACCATCAGCTCGGCGGCGGGCATCAAGGCCGTACCGGGATGCGGTCACTACTGCGCCAGCAAGTTCGGCGTGGTCGGGCTGACGAACTCGTTGGCGGTCGAACTGGGTGGATACGGCATCCGCGTCAACTCGGTGCACCCGTACGGCACCGACACGCCCATGGGCAACGACCCCTCGATGTGGCAGCTCTTCGCCGACAACCAGACCTACATTCACAGCTTCTCCCCCGGCGCGCTGCCCACTGACTCACTGGCCGACCCGAACCTGGTCTCCGACATCGTGTTGTGGCTCGCCAGCGACGCCTCGTCGCTTGTGACGGCCGCGCAAATTCCCGCCGACAAGGGCTACCTGAAGATCTGATAAGAGACGCACAGGCGCCCCGCCGACGACGGGCATAATCGTGTCGTGAAGGCGCCCGGCGCTGCGATGCCGAAAACGCGGGCCGGATCGCTGCGACCCGGCGAGCTGGCGCAGGCATCGGTGATGGGCGCGTTGTGCGCGGCGATCGCCATCATCGCGGTCGTCCTTCCCCATGGCGGGGGGCTGGGCCTGCTCGGCAGCGTGCCGACCGGGCTGCTGGCCTACCGCTACCGGATCCGCGTTCTGATCGCCGCTACGGTCGCCGCCGGTGTGATCGGCTTTCTGGTCGTCGGGCTGAGCGGCCTGGGAGCGATCGCCCTCTGCGCCTATGTCGGTGGGCTGGCCGGAACCGTCAAGCGCCACCGCCGCGGCACACCGACCGTGATCGCGGTGTCGTTCGGCGCGGGTGTCGTCGTCGGCGCCGGCATGGTCGCCGCCTTGACCGTCCTGACCCGCTTCCGGCAGCTCGCCTTCCACGCCGCCAGCGCCACCGTGGACGGTGCCGTGACGGTCGTCTCGCGGGTGGCGCAGTTGCGCGCGCCCGCGCAACAGTTCAAGGCGTTCTTCGCCGAGGCGCTGCACTACTGGCAGTGGCTCGTGCTGGGCTACGCCGTCTTCGCCATCGTGGGTGCTTCGCTGGTCGGTTGGTGGGCGCTGTCCCGGGTGCTGGAGCGACTGCGCGGGATCCCCGACGTACACAAGCTGGACGCGCCGGCCGGCGGCGGCCCGATCCGGCCGGTCCCGGTGCGCCTGGAGCGGGTGCGGCTGCGCTACCCGCACGCCGACCACGACGCGTTGCGTGCGGTCAGCCTGGACGTGCGGACGGGCGAGCACATCGCGGTCACCGGCGCCAACGGGTCCGGGAAAACCACGCTGATGTTGATCCTGGCCGGGCGCGAACCGACATCGGGCGTCGTCGAGCGCCCGGGGGCGGTGGGGCTCGGTGAGCTCGGCGGCACCGCGGTGATCATGCAGCACCCGGAAAGCCAGGTGCTGGGCACGCGGGTCGCCGACGACGTGGTCTGGGGACTGCCGCCCGGCAAGACCACCGACATCCCCCGGCTCCTCGGCGAGGTCGGCTTGGGTGCGCTGGCCGACCGCGACACGGGCAGCCTGTCCGGCGGGGAGCTGCAGCGTCTGGCGGTGGCCGCGGCCCTGGCGCGCGAGCCGGCGCTGCTGATCGCCGACGAGGTCACCAGCATGGTCGACCGGCAGGGCCGGGAGCAGTTGCTCGCCGTCCTGTCCGGCCTCACCGAACGCCACCAGACGACCCTGGTGCACATCACGCACTACAACGACGAGGCCGAATACGCCGACCGCGCAATCAACCTCGGCGACGCGTCACTCGACGCCGACCTGGTCCGCAGCGCAACCGCGCCGGCTCCGACGGTGACGAACGGACGGCCCGCCAGCCCGCCGGTGCTCGAACTCGTCCATGTCGGACACGAATACGCCAGCGGCACGCCCTGGGCTCAGACCGCGCTGCGCGACGTCAGCTTCGCGGTGCACGAGGGCGACGGGCTGTTGATCCACGGCGGCAACGGTTCCGGCAAATCGACCCTGGCCTGGATCATGGCCGGGTTGACCGTGCCGGCCACCGGCGCCTGCCTGCTGGACGGACGCCCGACCGCCGACCAGGTCGGAGCGGTCGCGATCCAATTCCAAGCGGCCCGGCTGCAACTGATGCGCGGCCGGGTGGACCTGGAAGTGGCCTCGGCGGCCGGGTTTTCGCCCGCCGATGACGCGCGGGTGATCGCGGCGCTGGCGGCCGTCGGCTTGGACGCAGGGCTGGCCAAGCGGCGCATCGACCAGCTCAGCGGCGGCCAGATGCGTCGGGTGGTGCTGGCCGGACTGCTCGCCCGGTCGCCGCGGGTGTTGATCCTCGACGAGCCGCTGGCGGGACTGGATGCCGCCAGCCAGCGCGGCCTGGTCCAGCTGCTGGCCCAGCGGCGCCGTGACACCGGCCTGACCGTGGTGGTCATCTCGCACGACTTCGCCGGGCTTCAGGAGCTGTGCCCACGCACCCTGCACCTGCGTGACGGTTCGCTGGAACCGTCGCCGGCCGCGGCGCAGCACAATTCGGTGGCCGCCGCCCCGCCGGCACAGCACCCGGCCGGCCGCCGTCGACCCTTCGTGCTGCTGCGGCCGGTGCCGGGCACCTCCCCCATCCACAACCTGTGGGCCGGGACGAAATTGCTTGTGGCATTCGGCATTTCGTTGCTGTTGACGTTCTTTCCCGGCTGGGTCGCGATCGGGCTCACCGCCGCCCTGGCGGCCACGGGAATCCGGCTCGCCCGCATCCCGCGGGGCGTGCTGCCGTCCGTGCCGCCCTGGCTGTGGATCGTGCTGGTGATCGTCGGCGCCAACGCGGCATTCGCCGGCGGGAGTCCGTACATCCGGCTGGGATCGGCGTCGCTGGGCCTGGGCGGGCTGCTCGACTTCCTGCGCATCACCGTGCTGTCGGTGGTGTTGCTCGCCCTGGGCGCCCTGGTGTCGTGGACGACCAATGTTGCCCAAATCGCCCCGGCGGTGGCTACTTTGGGCCGCTTCCTGCGGCCGGTGCGGGTCCCGGTCGACGACTGGTCGGTGGCATTGGCGCTCGCGCTGCGCACCTTTCCGATGCTCATCGACGAATTTCGGGTGCTCTTCGCCGCTCGCCGGTTGCGGCCCAAACAGCCCCCGCAGACCCGCTGGGCCCGGCTGCGGCGTCCGGCGGCGGACGTGATCGACGTGGTCGTCGCGGTCATCACGGTGACGCTGCGCCGCGCCGACGAGATGGGCGATGCGATCACCGCCCGCGGCGGCACCGGCCAGATCTCGGCCGCCCCGTCGCGCCCGAAACGGGCCGACTGGGTGGCGCTTTCGATCGTGTTGGCGGTGTGCGGGACCGCGGTGGCCGCCGAACTCGCCCTGGTCGCCGGCCACTGACGTTTTCAGAACCTCGCCAACGCCGGCACGTCCGCCAACGCGCAATCCGGGATGTCTTCGGCCGCGCGCAGCAGGAAGTTGAGCTTTGCGATGCGCTCGCCCGAGCGCGGCGCGCCGTTCTTTTGAAACGGTGCCGCCAGGCCCACCGCCAGATCCATCACGACATCGTCGATGACGCCACCCGAGCGGCCCGAGGGAATCGCCAAAACGGCGTTGCGCGTGGCGTATTCGAAGCAGTCGAGCGCCTCGGCGATGGTTCCGACCTGGTTAGGCTTCAGCACGAAACCGTCCACGGCGCACGATTCGACCGCCCGCTGCAGGCGGGCGCGGTTGGTGACGATCAGGTCGTCGCCCAGGATGATCGAACGGTTCACCGTCTGCACCGCTTTGGCGAACCCCGCCCAGTCGTCGCCGTCCAGCAGGTCCTCGATGAACAACATCGGAAACTCCTGGGACAGTGCGCGGGCGAAGTCGATCAGCTCCTCCGCGGTCACCCGCTCACCGTTGAATGCGTATGTGGCAGAGTCGCTGTCGTACACCTCACTGGACGCGCAGTCCAGGGCGAACGCCATGATGTCGGCGCAGCCGGCGCGCTCGACGGCCTCGGCCAGCACCTCCATGACGGCGTGCGGGTCACTGGACGGCGCGATGTATCCGTACGACGATGCCAGCATCGGCGCGCGGCCCAGTCGCTCGGCGAGCACCTCGCCGAGCGTCTCGAACAGACTCACCCCCCTTTCGACCGCCGATTCGATCGAGTCCGCGCGGTACGGCACCACCAGGAATTCGCTGAACGTCTGGCGGACGTCGCCGTAGTGCCCGCCATTGATCATGTTGAAGCTGGGCACCGGGACGGTGGTGGGCGGTTCGAGCCCGAGCAGTTCGCCGACGTAGGTATAGGTGGACGTGCCCGCCGCGGCGGCGGCCGCGCGCAGCAGCGCGATCGACGTGGAGTAGATCGCGTTGCCGCCGAGCCGGTGCTTGTCCGGTGTGCCGTCGAGCGCGATCAGCACCCGGTCCAGGGATCGCGGATCGTCGAGCTCCGCGCCGATCAGGGCCGGGGCGATTTCGTCGTCCACCGCGGCGATGGCGCGGTGCACGCTCAGGCCGTTGTATCTGGTCCGGTCCCCGTCCCGTAGGACGTACGCCTCGTGCGACCCCACCGAACTGCCGGTCGGAGCTGCGCCGCGGCCGACAAAGCCGGTGTCGGTGGTGATTTCGACTTCCAGAAGGGGCCGGGCTTTGCAGTCCAGCAGTTGGCGGGCGATGACGGATGCGATCTTCATCGTCGACCTCCCGGACCCAGGGTTCCAGCCTAAGGCCGCGGCACTGAGAGGTCACTGAGAAGTCGCGAATCGGAGGCCGTTTCCCGCCCGGCCGCCCTAAGCTAGCGTTTACACAAGTTGTACTGTAAAAACTCCGAGCTCTCGATCGGAGAAGGAGGATCTTCATGCGGCCGGTAGTGAACCTTGATCGGTGCGAAGGCAATGCCTACTGCGTGAACATCGCGCCGGATGTCTTCCGGCTCGACGATGACGACTACGCGGTGGTCACCGCCGATCCGGTGCCCGTCGAGCAGGAGGCGTTGGTCGAGCGGGCGATCGCCGAATGCCCGCGCGCCGCCCTGTCCCGCGAGGACTAGCGGGCGACCAGGTCTAGCCGTGCTCCTCCTGGACGCCGAAGGTGTTGACCGCCAAGGCCAGTAAGAGGTAGCCGCCGATGGTGAAGGTCAGGTCCATGCACTGCTGCTGGGTGAACAACTCGCACAACAGATCCCAGGTTGCCTGGCTGATCGTGCTGTCGGCGGTGAGATCGTCGACGGCCCGGATCACGGCCTGGTCCGTCCGATCGGCGCAGTGCCCGGATCGGATGCCGTCGATCTCGGATTCGGTCAGGCCGGCGCGCAGGGCGATCGGGACGTGGTGTGACCACAAGTAGCCGCAGTTGCTGCGATGTACCACGCGCAGCAGCGCGACTTCTCGCACGCGGGGCGACAGCGTCGACCGCGCGAGCAGGTAGGCGTTGAACGGCAGGTAGGCCGCGGTCAGCTCGGGATGACGGACCATGGTCGACAGAACATTGCCCGCGCCAACGGGATTCGCCCGCTCGGCCGGGATCAGGGACGCCAGCGCCGTGCGCGCGCCCTCGTCCCACTCGTCGGCGGGTAACGGTGACAGGCGCAGTGGATGTCCGTCGGACGCGGTCATGCTATTGGATCGGTTCGTCGCCGAGCACGGTGGTGCGCAGCATTTCGCGTTGTGAGTCCGGGTCGTAGGGGGCCGCGCGGTGCAGCACCCCGCGGTTGTCCCAGATCACGGTGTCGCCGACCGACCAGCTGTGGCTGTACACCTTGTCGGGCACCGTTGCGCGCTCGAGCAACTCGTCCAGCAGGGCGCGTCCCTCGTCGAGATCCATGCCGACGACGTAGTCCGCGGAGGCGCCCAGCACCAGCGATTTGCGGCCGCTGCGGTGAGTCCACACCAGCGGATGTTCGTGCGTGCGCCGGGACCGCCAGCGCTGCACCTGTTCCGGGGAGGGGTCGGGGTAGACGCGGCGCTGGGACGCTTCCAGCGAGTGCACCACACGCAGCGTGCCGAACCGCTCCTTCTCGTCCTCGGTCAGGGCGTCGTAGGCGGCGTAGGAGTTGGCGAACTCCGTTTCGCCGCCCCACTCGGCGACCTGGACGGCTGTCAACACGGTGGCCTTCTGCGGGCATTCGTCACCCAGCGGTGTGCAGCCGTCGATGTGCCAATCGAAGGTGGCCTTCAAGTAGGCGGCCGAGGCATTCTTGGACTTGTCCAAGGTGATCGGATAGATGCCGGCCACCGGGTGGTGACCGTCGGACGAGTGGTCGATCGAGCCGAGGCGGCGGCAGAACTCGACCTGGGCCGCCGGGTCGAGCTGCAGGCCGCGGAACACCAGAACGCCGTTGTCCTCCAACGCGTCCAGGACGGCTGCACCCACCGAGTCGTCGCCCGCCAGCGCGGCCGGCTCCAGGCCCGCGACTTCGGCACCGACGGATTCGGTGAGCTTGGTGATGGTGAGCAGACTCATCGTCGCTCCTTTCGATGAAGGGATGTCTGACGGCGGAAAGCTCAGGGCACCGGGCCACCGGTGCGGATCATCACCGCGTCGGCGGCGTCGACCGGGGCGGGTTGATGCATGATCTCCACCGCCATGGCGACCATGATCAGCGAATAGATCATGTGCAACAGGTTCAGCGCGTCGTCGGGCACGTTGTCCAGGGGAAACTTGTCGCAGTAGTCGATCGCCTCTTCGAGCCGGGGGAAGAACGCGTCGTAAAATTCGCGCAGTTCGGGCATCGACGAGTTGACCCGGGCGTTCCAGCGTTCGGTTTCGGTTGCCAGGCACCATGTTTCGGCATGGCCCTCCAGCTCGGCGAAGGCGCTGGGCAACTTGACAGGCATGGTCACACCCCCACCGAATCCCGTTCGCGGCGATAGGCGTCGACCCAGTCGACCACGACCTTGTGCAGGTGGCGCACCAGGATCTCTTGATCGTTGAGCGGGAAGTCGTCGACGACCCCGTACTCGAGTGCCGCCTGCGTCCCGCCGAGCATCCCGGCGTCTTGCAGCGCAAACTCTTTCAGCACCACCGAGGCGACCTCGTGCTCGATGCGCTCCCGCACGGTTCGCGCCGGATGGAAGTAGGTGTAGGCCTCGAATCGATGCGTGTTGTGCGAGGTGGGCCAGTACCGGTACAGCAGATACCACCCGCCATAGATCAGGATCTCGCTGTTCGGGAAGATCTGGAAATTGCTGATGCCCCAGGGCTCGATCCCGCCGGGGTTGAGTCCGGCCGGCAGTTCGCCGATGTCGGGGGTTCGCCACGGTCCCACCAGTCCGCTGCGGGTCGCCCGCTCGATCGGATACATGTATTCCGGCGGCAGCAGCCAGCGCCGCCGCCCGGCCGTGGAGACCAACCGGTGCGGGCCGTCGAGTTGGAAGTGCCCGCAAGTGAATCCGGCGTTGGGGTCGCGCACCTCGGAGGGGACCTGCTGTGAATGCAGCGAGGGCACGTGGTAGTACTCCTGGAAGGCGTCGGCGAAGATCTTCCAGTTGCTGTTGTTGTGCGCCACCCAGTCGTAGCGCTCGGTCAACTTGTCGAACGGGTAACCGTCGAGGCCGGTGATCATCGGACCGAGGAACTCCCGCAGGCTCTGGCGGGGTTCGGGGTCGAAGTTGATGAAGACGAAGCCGTTCCACACGTCGCAGTGCACCGGCCGCAACCCGTACTGCGCGGGGTCCAGGTCGAAGAACTCCGATTCCTGCTGGACGAACTTCAAGGCGCCCTGCAGGTCGTAGCGCCAGCCGTGGTACTTGCAGGTGAACTGCCGACACGTCCCGCGCGTCTCCTCGCCGGGAAAGTCGTTCCACACCAGCTTGTTTCCGCGGTGCCGGCACACGTTGTAGAACGCCCGGATGCGCTCGTCCTTGCCCTTGACCAGGATCACCGAGACGCCGACGACTTCGATCTCCTTGGTCAGGTAGCTGCCGACACGCGGCAACTCCTCCACCCGCGCGAGGTTGAGCCATGCCCGTTTGAAGATCGCCTCGCGCTCGAGTTCGTAGAACTCTTGCGACGTCGAGTCCTTGAAAGACACGGGCCCCGTTCCCAATTCGGGATAGTGCTCGGTCCAGGAGCCCTCCGGGGGCCTGCCTGCTCTGGTCATCGAATCCTCACAATCACATCACCGCTCCGCCGTTGACGCCCAAAACCTGGCCGGTGATGTACCTGGCTTCTTCCGAACACAGGAATCCCACGGCCGCGGCGATATCGGCGCCGGTGCCGAGGTAACCCAACGGGATGTTGCTGGCGATTTGCTCGTTGGACGGCAGGTATCCGGCGGCCTGGCCCTGGTGCTGCATCGGGGTTTCGATGCCCGAGGGCGGAATGTTGTTCACCGTGATCCCGTGCGGCGCATATTCACGGGCCAACGACTTGGTCAAGGTGATCACCGCGCCTTTGGACGCCGCGTAGTGGGCGGCGAACGGCGAGCCCCGCTGGGCGCTCGACGACGAGATCATCACGATCCTGCCCCAGCGCGCCTCCACCATGTCCGGCAGCGCGACCTGGCAGCAGTGAAAGGTGCCGGTGAGATTGACATCGATGATCCGCGACCAGGTTTCGGCGCTGATCTCCAAGAACGGCGAGAAGTCGAACATGCCGGCACTGGTCACCAGGACCGTCACCGGGCCCAGCTCGCTGCGCACCTTCGCAAACGCCTGCTCCACGGCGGACCGATCGGTCACGTCGGCACCCACCCCCAGCGCGGTCACACCGTCGGCGCGCAGATCGTCGGTGACGCGTTGTGCGGCATGCTCGTTGACATCGAGGACCGCGACCTTGAGTCCGCGCCGACCCAATTCATGGCACGTCGCTTCGCCCATACCCGAGGCGCCTCCGGTCACCACCGCCACCCTGGTCATCGACTCCGCTCCACCCTTTCCCTCACTCGTAGACCACCCGCACCGTGGGGCTGGTGGGCAGGGCCTGACACGTCAGCACCCAGCCCTCCTCGACCTCGTCCGGATCGAGGGCGTCGTTGTTGATCATCCGGGCGCTGCCGTGGGTCAGGCGGCCCATACACGTTCCGCACGAACCGATCTCACACGACGACGGCGCGCGCAGCCCGGCCATGCGGGCCGTCTGCAGCAACGTGTTGCCCGAGTGGTACGGCGCGGTCGTCGTCGATCCGTCCAGCACGATGGTGACCTCGTCGGTCACCACCTCGGTGTCCGGGGGCGCCGCCGCGGCCACGTCGTCGACGTCGAAATGCTCGATGTGCAGGCGATCCGCCGGCACGCCGGCCGCGCACACGGCGGTTCGCACAATCTCCATGAACTCGTTGGGCCCGCAGATGTATACCTCGGCGTCGCCGGGATCGCGGACGAACGCCTCGATCTCCGCTCGGGTGACGAAGCCGGTGTGGTCGTCGAGGTGGTGGTGCAGGACGAAACGATCGGCGTGCCGCGCGGCCAGCGACGCCAAGGCCTCGTCGAAGATCACCGCGTCGCGGCTGCGGTTGGCGTAGAACAGTCGCGTGGCGCGGGTGCCCGACATCAGGGCCGTCCGCAGCAGCGAAAACACCGGCGTGATGCCACTTCCCCCGGCGAAGGCGATCAGATCTCGGTCGGTCTCGCGCAACACGAAGCGACCCTGCGGCGGCAGGGCGGGCAGCCGGTCGCCGGCTGCGGCCGTGTCATTGAGCCAGTTCGACACCACACCGTCTCGGTCGCGTTTGACGGTGATCTGCAGGTCTTCGTCCGGTAACGACGACATCGAATAACACCGTCGATGCTCGCGTCCGTCGACGGTGACCAGCAGCGTCAGAAACTGTCCGGCCTGGTACCCGAACTGTTCCGCGCTGCCCGGTGGGACATCGAGAACGATCGACACGGCGTCGCGGGTCTCGCGAACCACGCGCTTGATCCGCAGTGGCACAAAGCCATCCGGCGACGCGGCGATGCCGACACCGGCGCCCCCGGCGTCGGTCGCGGTCGCCGAACCGGCGGTTGTGGTCGCGCGGATTTCACCCATCCCGGCCAGAGTATCAACTACTTGCGATTGGTCTCAAGTACTAGATACAGGCGCAGCCCGTCGCTGCCCACGGGCGGTCAGCCCTCGACGTGGTCGTTGAACAGTTCGTGGCCGGTGCCCTTTTCGACCACCCGGCCCAGCAATTCACGCAGGGTCCGTTGCTCCTGCTCGGTCAGCACGCCGAACACCTCCTGATGGGCGGCGATCGCGTCGTTCACCACCGTTTCGGCGACCTTGCGGCCCTCGCCGGTGAGGTAGGCCCGCAGGATGCGCGCGTGCTGGGGATCCTGCTTTCTTTCCACCAGGCCGCGGCGTTCCAGGGCGGTGAGCGCGAGCTGGACGCCCTGCGGGCTGATCAGCAGCCGCCGCGCGAGCTCGGCGCCGGACAAGCCGGGTTCGTTGGCCAGTTGGCGCAGCACGCCGATCTGCGCGGTGCTCACGCCGTGTTCGCGCATCGCCTCGTTGATGGTGGTCAGCGAATAGTAGAAGGCCTGTTTGAGCAGCCACAGGATGTTGTCGGTGAGTTCCATGCCCGCCTCCGTTACGTCGCGGGGGTCTTGTAGATCTGCCCGCTTTTCATGACAAAGCGGACGTCGAGGGTGGTGGCGATGTCGTCGAAGGGGTTGCCGGGGACGGCGATGATGTCAGCCAGATAACCGGGCGCCAGCTTGCCCAACTCGTCGTCCGCCTCGATCAGCTCGGCTGCCACCACGGTGGCCGCGTGGATCGCTTGCGCCGGCGTCATGCCCCGTTCGACCAGCGCGCCCAGTTCCTTGGCGTTGTGGCCATGCGGGATGGCCGGCGCATCGGTGCCGCAGGCGATCCGCACCCCGGCCTCGATCGCCTTGGGCAGCATCGACTTTGCCCGCGGGAACACCTCGAGCGCCTTCTTGCGAAGCTCGGGTGCGATCCGATCGATGGCCATGGCGTCGGTCAAATACGTGGTCGAGACCAGGAATGTGCCGTGATCGACCATCATCTGGATGGTCTCGTCACTGGCCAGAAATCCGTGTTCGATGCAGTCGATCCCGGCGCGAATGCACGCTTGAATTGCGCTGTCCCCCACGGCGTGCGCGGCCACCCGCACCCCGGCCCGGTGGGCCTCGTCGGCGATGGCGGCGAACTCGGCATCGGAGTACTGCTGGGCACCCGGCGCGGTGCTGTGTGACATCACCCCGCCCGAGGCGGACACCTTGATCAGCTTGGCGCCGTGCCGGATTTGGTAACGCACGCAAGCGATCACGTCCGGCACCCCATTGGCGATGCCTTCGGCGACCGAGAGCGGCATGACCCCGGGGGCCAACCGCTGGAAGACCGTCGGGTCCAGGTGCCCGCCGTACGGGGTGACGGCGTGTCCGGCGGGATAGATGCGCGGTCCGATGTGCCAACCCTGGTCGATGGCGCGCTGCAGCGCCACGTCGAGCAGGTATCCCCCGGTCTTGACCATCAGCCCGAGATTGCGCACCGTGGTGAACCCGGCCTCCAGCGTGGTGCGCGCGTTGACCGCGCCGCGCAGCGTGCGATACGCGGGGTCGTCCTGCACGCCATGCATGGGCGACGGCAGTCCCTCGGGGCCGCCGGGTCCGCCGATGAGTAGGTTGAGCTCCATGTCCATCAGCCCGGGCAGCAGCGTCACGTCGCCGAGATCGACGATGGTGGCCGAATCGTCAAGCGGCTCTTGGGGATTGATCGCGGCGATGCGTTCGCCATCGATCACCACCTCCGCCGGCGTGTGGATCTGACCCGTCACGACGTCAGCCCAACGCGCCGCCCGCAGCACGCAGGTCATGGAACGGGCTCGGACACGCAGTCCAGGCTCGAAGCACCCGAATCGGGGACGCGGGGCTGTTTCCAGCACTCCACCGGGAACGACACCATGATCATCGAATACAGCAGATGCATCAAATTTTGTACGTCGTCGGGCAGGTCGTCGAGGGAGAACTTGTCGCAGAACGCCAGCGCCTCTTCGGCACGCGGGGTGATCGCGTCGTAGAAGGCCTTCATTTCCGTCATGGAGCTGGCCAGCCGCTTGGCGTAGCGTTCCGGTTCGCTGGGCAGGCACCACTCGGCGAACCGTTCGAGGTCGGCGAACTCGGCGGGCAACATCGACATCGTGTTCACACTCCTGCCGTCGAGGTCCGGCGATAGTCATCGATCCAGGCCGCCGTCTCCTTATGCAGGTGACGGATCAGCACCTCCTGGTCGCACAGCAGGAACTCGTCGATCACCTGAGATTCGAGCATCGTCTGCGTCGCCTCCAGGGTGTTGGCGTCCTGCAACCCGTATTCCTTGAACGACACGGCCGCCAATTCCTGAGCGACCCGCTCGCGCGGGGTACGCGGCGCCGGGAAGTACAGCGTTCCTTCGAAAAGGTGGCTGTTGTACGACGTCGGCCAGTAGTGATAGGTCAAATACCAGCCCTGACCCCAGAACAGGATGACGAAGTTGGGGAACAGCTGGAACGAGTCCAGGCCCCACGGGTCGCATTTCGCGGGGTTGAGCCCGGCGGGCATCGCCCCGAGATCGGGCTTGTCCCAGGGCCCGAACAGTCCGCTCTGGCAGATGTCCTCGATCGGCTTGCGCATCTCGTCGGCCATTTCCCAGGCCCGCACCCCCGACGTGCTGACCAGCCGGTGCGGCCCGTCCAGCCGGTAGTGCGGGGCTTCAAAACCCGCCTGGGCGGCCGCCTTTGAGTACGCGGTCGGCGACTGGTTCGCATGCAACACCGGGGCGTGATAGAACTCCTGGAACGCGTCCATGTAGAGCTTCCAGTTCGCCTTGACTTCCGAGCGGTAATACCAGCGGGAGGTCATCTTGTCGAAGGGGTAACCCTCCAGCCCGGTGATCATGGGCCCCAAGAACTCTCGCAACGACTGCTCGGGTTTCTTGGCGAAGTTGACGAAGATGAAGCCTTCCCAGACCTCGCAGTGCACCGGCACCAGGCCGTAGCGACTCTTGTCGAGGTTGAAGAACTCCTCCTCCTGCTGCACGAAGGTGAGGTTGCCGTTCAGGTCGTAGCGCCACGCGTGGTATTTGCAGGTGAACTGCCGGCACACGCCGCTCGTTTCTTCCTGCGGCATGTCGTTCCACACCAACTTGTTGCCGCGGTGCCGGCACACGTTGTGGTAGGCCTTGATGTCACCGGATGCGGTGCGGACCAAGATGATTGACGTGTTGACGACCTTCAGCTCCCTGGTGAGGTAACTACCCTTACGCGGAAGCTGTTCCACGCGACCGACATTGAGCCAGGCCCGTTTGAAGATGGCCTCGCGCTCCAGCTCGTAGATCTCCGGGCTGATGGAGTCGTGGTACGACACCGGGTCGGTGCCCAGTTCCGGGTAGTGCTCGGTCCAGCTGCCCTCCGGCGGTTTGGGGAATCGAGCCATGATCGCTCCTTAAGCAGTCCAATCTCGGCAAACCGTCGGCGCCCAGCCGCGTCTCGCAGCACTGTCTGCGCGAAACAACCGCCTGCGCACCGGTTTCACCGATCCCTGAGAGCTCCGTCACGGCCGACGGTATATCCTCGACCCCATCAATAGCAAGTAGTTGATAATGGCCTCGGGAGGCACGGATGGACCGCAGCGTCGTGCAAGTCATCTCACCACATACCGAAGAACCCATCGCCGAGGTCGATGCGGCGGGATCCGACGGCGTCGACGCCGCGGTAACCGCCGCGCGCGCGGCCTTGACCTCGGCGCCCTGGGGCCACAGCGAACCGTCGGACCGGATCGCCGCGATCCGGCGGCTGGCCGACATCTACGACGGGCGCCGCGGCGAGATGGCCGACATCATCACCGCCGAGATCGGTGCGCCGATCAGCTTCGCCCAGCGCGCCCAGGTCGGCCTGCCCGCGTTCATGATCCGCGCGTTCTGCGACCTGGCCGAGCGGCATCAGTGGCAGGAGACCAGGACCGGGTTCTTCGGCAGCGACGTGCTGGTCCGCAAGGAGCCCGTCGGCGTCGTCGCCGCGATCGTGCCGTGGAACATGCCCCAGTTCCTCATCGTCACCAAGCTGGTGCCGGCGCTGCTGGCCGGCTGCACCGTCGTGCTCAAGCCCGCGCCCGAAAGCCCGTTGGACGCCCTGCTTTTGGCCGAGATGATCGACGAGGCCGGCCTGCCGCCCGGTGTGGTCAGCGTGCTGCCCGGCGATGCGAGCCTCGGCGCCTACCTGGTCGCCCACCGCGGAGTGGACAAGGTGTCGTTCACCGGCTCCACCGCGGCGGGCCGCGCCGTCGCCGCCGCTTGCGCGGCCAACCTCACCAAGGTCAGCCTCGAACTCGGCGGGAAGTCCGCGGCGCTGGTCCTCGACGACGCGGCACCGGACAAGGTCGCCGCCGGCGTGCGATCGGCCAGCCTGTCCAACAGCGGCCAGATCTGCAACGCGCTCACCCGCGTCCTGGTGCCGCAGGAGCGCCATGACGAATATGTCGACGCGCTCGCCGCCGAGATGTCCGGCCTTCGCGTCGGCGATCCGGGCGACCCCAATACCCAGCTCGGTCCCCTGGTCTCCCGTCGCCAGCAGCAGCGCGTTCGCGACTACATCAACGTCGGTCAGCAGGAGGGGGCACGGCTGATCGTCGGCGGCGCCGACAGGCCCGACGGGCTCGACCGCGGCTGGTACGTCCGGCCCACCCTGTTCGCGGCGGCCGACAACACCATGCGGATCGCGCGGGAAGAGATCTTCGGCCCCGTCATCACCGTCATCCCCTACCGCGACGAGGACCAGGCGGTGGCGATCGCCAACGATTCGGACTACGGCCTGGCCGGATCGGTGTGGGGAAACGACACCGACCGGGCCCTCGCTCTCGCCGCGCGGATCCATACCGGCACCGTCGGCATCAACCAGGGCTACACCATGGACCCGTTCGCGCCCTTCGGCGGCGTCAAAGGCAGCGGCTATGGCCGAGAACTCGGCCCCGAAGGTCTCGACGGCTACGTGGATACGAAATCAATCGCCGTCGCCCAAGCCGGCTAGGTAGCTAGCTGGTCTCGCTGGCGACGTAAACGGCGACATATCCGATCGGGATGCCGGTCCAGGTCGCGATGGACTCGCGGGCGGCCAGCTCCACGGTGGCCCGGCTGCTGGCGCGGGTGGCCCTGCCGATCTCGGCAATCCGGATCATCCATCCATCCGCGTCGCGAGTGATTTCGATGTCGAAGCACTGGCCGACCATCGGGCACTTCACGCGGGGAGCGACCCGCGTTCGGCGGGCGCCGCGCAACGATTGGCGGCGCAGCAGAGTGGGCTGAACAGACATGGCTGCTTTCCTGAGTCGCGGACGAACCGCGGGCAACAGTAATCCGCATCGAGGCGAAAACCTAATTGGCGGTCTCAGGTGGATAACGACGAATCGTAATGCCGCCGCGACGTTCCGTGCGGATAACCGAGCGGTCGACGGCTGGAGGCCTATCATGTGATGTAGACCACATCTCGCCGTGGCATGTTGCGGGCGTCACACCGAAGGAGATTTCATGGTTGGCGTGGATCGTCCTCATAAAACCGTCATCGCGCCTCGTACCGGCGCGGCGGTCAATTCACACCGTCTGCTCGTCGCCTTCCTGACCGTCACCATCTTTATCTGCGCAATCGTGGGCGTCATCGCGGCCGCGATGATGGGGCAAACCACCGCGGCGCTCCTCATCGCGCTGGTGGCCGGGGGATGGTTCTCGGCCGCCGCCTTCTGCTGATCCCGGAGGATCCCGTCTCGCTACGGTGAGTCGCGCTCGTCGCAGTGCGCCAGCCGGCGCAGTACGCCGGGATCACCGTGCACCCGCAGTCGGCGTCGCCCGCCCTCTCCGATGTCGACGCCAATCGGCAACTCGTGGCCGCCCGCGCCGGCCGGATCGACGAAGAGCTCCAGTTCGTCGGCGTCGACGAACAACACGGCGTCATCGTGCGACAGCCGCCACGGGTGGCCGTCGCTGGGCCAGCGGCCACCGACGACGCGAATGCCCGCGTCGTCGGCTTCCCGGTCCTCGTCGGCATCGGCCATGACGCAATCGATCCACAATTTCGCCGGCACCGGACGGAAGTACACCGCGAGGCGTTGGCGATTGAGGTCGACGCCGATCGGCATCCCGATCGGGGGAAGCGATGTGCCCTCGGGTTGGTCGTTCAGCGATTTCTTGACCTGACGCGAACCCAAGCCGGTACCGAACCAGTCGATGGTCAGGACGGTGGTGAGGTACTGCGCGATCGCGGCGGTCAACAGACCGCCCGCGCCGGCGGCCCCCCCCCCGGCCGCCCCCGCTACCCAGGTCACCGGCAGCGCGAGCAGCCCGACGACGGCCGCCGCCCCCGCGGCCGTGGCCACCTTGCCGGCCGCGGTAAGGCTGAAGTCGGCGTTCACCTCCGGCTCGGAGTTCTGCGCCGGTCGCACCCCCACGGTCTGGGGTAGCCGATCGAATCGCTCGCGGACGCGCTTGACTTCGGCCTCGTAGTCTTCGGCGCCGAGGTGGCCGGCGCGCTTCCTCGCACCCGCCAGTTTCAGCGTCTCTTCGAGAAGCTCGATGGTGTCGACATCCTCGCGCAGCAGCTCATTGTCCTTCGGGTCGCGGGGGATGTCGCCGAGGCCCATCTCGTAGGTCACCTTGAAGGTGGCGTTGAAGTCATAGAGCGCGGTCTCGGCGCTCACGGTGCCGTCCACGACCAACCGGCCATCCCCGGTTCGCGGCACGATGTCGGCGTCGAGGGCATCCAGGCTTCGGTCTTGCCCGCCGATGCTGATGGTCTTCGGACCCGCCAGCGCGCACGGCGCATCGGGGTCGAAGTCGCCCTCGTCGAGATCGAAACTCTTCATCACCGTGTCCCGGACCTGCCGCAGAATGCTCCACCCGGTAGCGGCCAAAGCCGCTCGCTCACATGGGTTTTCGGCGAGAATGGACGGGGGCAGCTCTTCGCCGGGCGGCAAATCGCGCAGCGTCTGCAGCTGCACCACCATGGATTCCTCGGTCGCCTCGCCGACGTCGAAGCGCTGCACAATGGCGTCGAGTTCCTTGACCGTACTGTCGTCTTGCGCCTCGGGGTCGACGTCCACCGGCGTCGGCAGCAACGTCTGAATCCCCTTGTCGCCCATCGCCTCCAGCTGCGGGCGGACCGCATCGGCGATCTGGGCGGCCAGCGAGTCGAGCACCCTGGTCCTGGCTTCTTCGTCGGAGAGGCCGGGGTGCTGCAGCTTCTCCAGGTTCACCATCAGCTCACCGGCGATGCTGTGGGTGATCCAGTGCGCCTCGGCATAGTCGAGTTCCCAGCTGATCCGCGGATCCTGCCCGGCGAAGACCGTGATCCCGTCCGCACGGCGTTCGACGTGCGGGCCGAACAGCCACCCGGCGTGCCCGTCGGGCAATGGGTGTGCCACCAGCGCGGGCGCGTCCTGGGCGGTGAAGTTCAGTGCGATCGTCTGCTTGCCCGGCTCTAGCTGGTGCGGCTCGAGCTGATCGTGAATCGTCAACCGCCCGAACAACGGAATCTCGTTGTACGCAATCTCGCGCGATTCTCCGGCACGCGGGCCATCCGGGATGGTGACCGTGGCCGGGGGCAGCGATACCAGCGGGATGCAGGTGACCGAGTCGATGACGATCTTCGAATCGAAAATCACCAGGTCTATCGCGAAGTGCCGCAGCGGGTCGCGGGATGCACCGTCAGCTTCCTCCTGCCACAGCCGCCCACGGGCGTCGAGGATGAACCAGACGCGGTCCAGGGTGAGGTCGAGGGTGGCCGTCGCCGAGTAGCCGGCGCCGTCGACGGACTGCGTGTACTTGTCGCCGCTGAACATCTCGGCCGTTTGATCCTGCACGCGTTCGCGATGGATCTCGATGATCGTGTCGGGGCGATGCATGTGATAACTCCGTCCCTCGGGACCCATGGTGCCCGACCGGTGGGCTCAAGTCGGCTCGTGCATGCTGTACCCAGAAAAGGCGACCGCCAAAGCTGTTGCGCTCGACCATGATTCGTTCGCAGCCTGGCCTGGACTCGGCTACGGACGTTCTTCAATCACGCACTGGACGATGCCGTTGGCAAAGCTCGGGTCGAATCCCATGTGCGCCACTCGCTGGGCCTCCGCGGCCGGGGAGACACCGGAATCGAGATCCTGCTCAATGACGCCGACGAGTTGCAGGTTCTGGGGGTCGTGGCCCGCGATCGGCTCGGTCATCTTTCCCACGCAGCGGCGATAGCCGCTGTAATCCGCGTGCGCGGACGCGGTGAGCACCGCCGGCCCGACAATCGAGGCCCCAATCGCTACGCCAACCGCGACGACGTGGATGCAACGCACGGTTTGCTGGATACCCAGCTATAACGATCGATAATCAGCAAACAATTGGTGGAGCTAAGGGGACTCGAACCCCTGACCCCCACACTGCCAGTGTGGTGCGCTACCAGCTGCGCCATAGCCCCGAGAAGTCGTGCCCATCGAAGCTACACCACCGGTAACCGTCCATCAAAGTTGCTGCTCAGACCGGCTCCACGTCCGCCTCGGAGGCCAGCAGATCGGCCTCGAGATCCGCCGCCGTCCGGGTCTCCGGCGCCACCACCCAGCCGATGGCGGCGATCAGCAGGACGATCCCGCTGATGACGAAACCCCACATGTAGCTGAACTGCTCGGCGGCCCAACCGACCGCCATCGACCCGATAATCGCGCCCAGGTCCGACATCATCTGCACCGTCGCCACCGGAAGACCCGCCCGCGCCTCATTGCCCAGGATGTCGGCGACGGCGGCCTGCAGCGGTGACATATAGATGCCCGTCATCGCCCCGACCACGCCCGCCGCCACCATGAACACCGGCAACGACGAGACGAAACCCAACCAGACGGTCGCCGCCCCGGACGTCACCAGCCCGATGATCAACAGGGTGCGCCGCCCCATCCGGTCCGACAGGTAGCCGCTGGGGATGACCGCCAACGCGTTTCCACCCGCGAACGCCGCGAGCACCACGCCGATGATGCCGATGCCCCGGCCCATCACATCGGAGATGAACAGCGGCACCAGCGCGACCCGAAGGCCGAACGCGGACCAGCCGGTCGCGAAATTTGACAGCAGCGCCGAGCGGTACGCGCGCACCCGCAGCGCCTCGCGCAGCGTCACCGTGGATCGCGTCGGGGGTGGCGGCGCAGCCAGCGCCGAGTTCCGCAGGCTGTAGAACAGCACCACCGCGACGGCCAGCATGGCGACGCCGTAGACCACGAACGGAGCGGTCAACCCCCAACCCGCCGCCAGGCCGCCCACCGCCGGGCCGCCGACCGCGCCCACCATGAACGAGGTGGTGAACAGCCCGGCGATCCGGCCGCGCGCATCGGGAGGGCTGATGTGGATCATCAGCCCCAGCGCCGAGACGTAAAACATCGTCGACCCGATGCCGCTGAAAACCCGGCAAAGCATTAACTGCCAGTAGGCCTGGGAAAAGGCACACGCGGCGGTGGACACCGCCACGATCAGCAAACCGCCGATGTAGATCCGCCGCTCGCCCAAGCGTTCGGTGAGCAGTCCACTGATCGGCGCGAAACACAACCTGCTCAATGAAAAGACGGTGACCAAGAAAGTCACCGCCTTGATGCTCACCCCGAACGTGCGCGCAAAGGTCGGCAGCGCCGGCGAGATCACGCCGTAGCCCAGGGCGATCATGATATTCGCCCAGCTCAGGATCCAGACTTCGCGCGGCAGCCGGCTAGAACGGGATGCACGTCCCCCCGGGCGGGCAAGACGGAGGGAAAAGGTCACCCAATGACTTTATTAACCACCTCGCGCGCGGTCTCCTGCACCTGGGCCAAATGCTGCGGCCCCTTGAAAGATTCCGCGTAAATCTTGTACACGTCCTCGGTGCCCGACGGGCGCGCGGCAAACCACGCATTGGCCGTCGTCACCTTCAATCCGCCCAGTGGTGCGCCATTGCCGGGCGCCGCGGTCAGCTTCGCGGTGATCGGCTCCCCCGCCAATTCGGTCGCGGTCACCTGGTCGGCGGAGAGCTTCGACAGACGCGCCTTCTGCTCGCGATCGGCGGGCGCGTCGACGCGCGCGTAGTAGGGCGTGCCGTACTCGCCGGCCAGCTGCTGGTAGCGCTGCGACGGACTCAGCCCGGTGACGGCGAATATCTCGGACGCCAGCAGCGCCAGGATGATGCCGTCCTTGTCGGTGGTCCACACCGAGCCGTCCCGCCGCAGGAACGACGCCCCGGCCGACTCCTCGCCGCCGAAGCCGATGGTCCCCTCGATCAGGCCGTCGACGAACCACTTGAATCCGACCGGCACCTCGATCAGCTTGCGGCCGAGGCCGGCGACCACCCGGTCGATCATGGACGAACTGACGGCGGTCTTGCCGACGGCGATACCGCCCGGCCACGACGGCCGCCGGGTGTAGAGGTATTCGATGGCCACCGCGAGGTAGTGGTTCGGGTTCAGCAGACCCCCATCGGGCGTGACGATGCCATGGCGGTCGGAGTCCGCGTCGTTGCCGGTGGCGATCTGATACCGATCGCGGTTGGCGATGAGGCTCGCCATCGCGTCCGGCGAACTGCAGTCCATCCGGATCTTGCCGTCGTGGTCGAGGGTCATGAACCGCCAGGTCGCGTCGACCAGCGGATTGACCACGGTCAGGTCCAGGCGATGCCGCTGGGCGATCTCGCCCCAATAGTCGACGCTCGCCCCGCCCAGCGGGTCGGCGCCGATGCGCACCCCGGCGTCGCGGATGGCATCGAGGTCGACCACGTTGGGCAGGTCATCGACATAGTTGCCGAGGTAGTCGTGGCGCTGCACGGACTGTAGCGCGCGGGCCAGCGGAACGCGCTTGACCCCCGACCCGTCGCGCAGGATCTCGTTGGCGCGCTTGGCGATTGCGTTGGTGGCGTCGGTATCGGCCGGTCCGCCGTTGGGCGGGTTGTATTTGAAGCCGCCGTCCGCGGGCGGGTTGTGCGACGGCGTGACCACGATCCCGTCGGCCAGCGCGTCGGTGCGCTCCCGGTTGTAGGTGAGGATGGCGTGGCTGATCGCCGGCGTGGGCGTGTAGCGGTCCCTGCTGTCGACGACGGCCACCACCTCATTGGCGGCCAGCACCTCCAGCGCCGACACCCAGGCCGGCTCGGAAAGCCCGTGCGTGTCCCGGCCGATGAACAGCGGACCCGTCACGCCGTGCGCGGCGCGGTATTCGACGATGGCCTGCGTGATCGCCAAGATATGCGCCTCGTTGAACGCGCCGCCCAGTGCCGAGCCGCGATGGCCCGACGTGCCGAACGCCACCTGCTGGGCGACGTCGCCGGGGTCGGGCGCGATCGAGTAATACGCCGTCACCAGGTGGGGCAGATCGACGAGATCTTCGGGCTGGGCCGGCTGTCCGGCGCGAGGGTTGGCGACCATGGTTGTCAATTCTGCCCGTGTCCGCGTCCCCCCGGGCTGCGCCGGTCTGGACTTCGGCCATACGCTGCGTAGCGCACCGGCAAACGAAGGGAACCGACGCCAGTGGCTCAACGGGACTATCGCGAATTGGCCGCGGTGTTCGCCGGTGGTGCGCTGGGGTCGGTGGCCCGTGCCGCGCTGAGCACGCTGGCCGGCGGCGATCCGGCGAGTTGGCCCTGGGCCACGTTCGCGGTCAACATCGTCGGGGCCTTCCTGGTGGGTTACTTCACCACCCGGCTGCTGGAACGGTTGCCGACGTCAAGCTATCGGCGGCCCCTGCTCGGCACCGGATTGTGCGGCGGTTTAACCACTTTCTCGACGATGCAGGTCGAGACGCTGCGGATGATCGAGCACGGTCATTGGGCGCTGGCCGTCTCTTACACGGTCACCAGCATCGTGCTGGGCCTGCTGGCGGTGCACCTTGCCACCAAGTTGGTGCGCCGGGTCCCGGTGCGCCGATGACGGCCGCCACCGTGACGACGGCTCTGGTCTGGGTCGGCGTCGCGCTGATCGGCGGCATCGGGTCGGTCCTGCGTTTCGTCGTCGACCGCACGGTGGCGCGGCGGGTGTCTCGGCCGTTTCCTTTCGGTACGCTGGTCGTGAATGTCAGCGGCGCAGCGCTTTTGGGCTTTCTCGGTGGCCTGGCGTTGAACAAGGAGGCGGCCCTGCTGGCGGGCACCGCCTTCGTCGGCGCCTACACCACGTTTTCGACCTGGATGCTGGAAACGCAGCGGCTCGGCGAAGAACGCCAACTCCGCGCGGCACTGGCCAACATCGTCGTCAGCGTCGCGCTGGGTGAGGCGGCGGCCTTCATCGGACAGCAGCTGGCACAGCAGCTTTGATGGCTGTTCAGCTATCGCGCTGACGCGGGACGTCCTCTGGAGTGCGGGGCAGCACGTACAGCGCCATCCGCCGATTCGACATCTGATGCTCACCGAGGAATGTGCAACCGCTGCGCTCACAGAACTTGCGCGCCAACACGTTGCGATGGTCGGGATCGAACATGATGCGGCGACATCGCGGATCGAGGGTGAGGATGCTGACCACCAGGTAAGGCAGCAGGTAGCTGACCTGGCCGCGCTCGATGTGGTCCAGATCGGCGACCGCGACGTGCAATCCCAGATCGTGCGGGTCGTGCTCATACCGTCGGGCGATGGAATCCTTTGCCGCCCTGTATAATTCGATATACGCGCGATCGACCCCGTCCAGGGTGGCGATGAAGGGACGCGAAAACGCGCCTTCCAATTGCGCCTGCAGATACCGATGCCAGCGCTGCACCGGCCAGTTGGACTCCCAGGCCTGCACCAGATGGGGCCGGCTCATCCACTCCGCGATCATTTCGGCGTCGGCGTCCGGGTCGACGACGCGCAGACCGTAGGGCTCGGGGAGGTGCGGGATGGGCGGCGGCGGGACGCTGCTGATCGCCTCGGGAAGATCGGTCAGTTCCCGCGGAAGGATGGGCTGGGCGTCACTCATCACTGGACTCAGCGCGGCTTGAGCAGCTTCGCCAGGACGGCCGCCTGGCTGATGTCCAGGTCGCGGGTCGCCGTCACCAGCGTGACCGGGCCCTGCTTGGCAAGCGCGCACAACTCCTGCAGGGCGGCATTGCCGTGCAGCTCCTCCTTGTAGCGTGCCGCGAATTCGTCGAACCGGTCCGCGTCGTGGTGATACCACTCGCGCAGGTCCTTCGACGGCGCGACGTCCTTGCACCACATGCCCACTCGCGGATCGTCCTTGCGCACTCCCCGCGGCCAGACCCGATCGACCAGAACCCGCTGCCCCTCGCCGGGGCTGACTTCGTCGTAGACCCGCGCCACCTGGATGCGCCTTCTGGCGCTCATCCGTTCAGCGTAGCGATGGGCGCTTGTCGGTGGGCCGTTTATAATCGAATATATGTTCGAAGAATTGGCGGCGGTCGACCCGGCTGCCGACGAAGCGGCGCTGATCGAGCGCATCGCCGACTTGGAGTCGATCAAGTCTGCGGCGGCAGCGGGCCAGGCCCGAGCGGCGGCGGCCCTGGATGCGACGCGTCGGGCCGCCGAAGCGGCCGCCGGGGTGCCCGCGGCGCGGCGCGGCCGCGGCGTGGCCGGCGAGGTCGCGCTGGCGCGACGGGACGCACCCGCGCGAGGCGGCCGGCACCTGGGCTTCGCCAAGGCTCTGGTGTACGAGATGCCACATACGCTGGCGGCGCTGGAGAGTGGGGTCTTGTCCGAGTGGCGGGCCACGTTGATCGTGCGCGAAAGCGCATGCCTGGACGTCGAGGACCGCCGCGCCCTGGACGCCGAAATGTGTGCCGACCCGACGAGTCTGACCGGCATGGGCGATGCGCGCGTGGCCGCGACCGCGAAGGCGATCGCCTACCGGCTCGATCCGCACGCCGTCGTCGAGCGGGCGGCCAAGGCCGCGAATGACCGGACGGTCACCATTCGGCCGGCGCCGGACACGATGACCTATCTCACCGCGTTATTGCCGGTGGCCCAAGGGGTTTCGGTGTACGCGGCGCTGCGCCGTGAAGCTGACACCCGCGGCGACGGGCGGCCGCGCGGGCAGGTGATGGCGGATACGCTGGTGGAACGAGTCACCGGGCGCTGCGCGACGGTCCCTACGCCGATCGCGGTCAACCTGGTGCTGTCCGACGAAACGCTGCTCGGCGGCGGCAATGCACCGGCCGACGTCTGCGGCTACGGTCCCATTCCCGCCGCGGTCGCGCGGAGCATGGTCGCACAGGCCGCCACCGACGATCGTTCGCGAGCGACCCTGCGCAGGCTCTACACGCATCCCCGAGCGGGGGCACTGGTGGCCATGGAATCACGGGCACGACTTTTCCCGCGCGCACTCGCCGCGTTCATCGGGTTGCGCGATCAACGCTGCCGCACGCCCTACTGCGACGCGCCGATCCGGCATCGCGACCACGCACAGCCGTGGGCCGACGGCGGCCTCACCACCGCAGACAATGGCCTGGGCCTGTGCGAGCGCTGCAACTACGTCAAGGAGAACGCGGCGTGGAAGGTTAGCACCGGTGTTGACGAAAACCATACGCACACCGCGCTTGTCACGACACCGACCGGCAAAACCTACCGGTCGGCGGCCCCGGCGCGTGGGCCCACGATCACCGTCAGCAAGCTGGAGATCCGCGTCGGTGTCGCGCTCGCGCGACACGCCGCATAGCGCTCAGTAGTGATAGGTGTCCGACGGCGCCGGCGAATGGTCCCGTTCTTCGTCGTCGAATTCCGACGATTCGATGCCGTACGCCCGGGCGAGCTCGAGAATCTTGGTCGCCCGGGCGATGCGCGGGAGGTCGGAGCCGTTGCGGATCTCTCCCCCGTCACGCTCGAACTCAGCGAAAAACTCTTTAGCCCACGAGATTTCGTCGTGTGAGGGTGACAGGCCCTCGTTCACAACGGCGCATTGGTCCGGGGTCAAGCAGATCTTGCCGGTCATCCCGAACTCCACGGAAACCGCCGTGGCCTCGATCAGCTTCAAAGCGTTGGAGCCGATCGTGGGCCCGTCGATGGCGCTGGGCAGGCTGGCCGCCTTGGCCGCGATCGTGAATCGCGACCGGGCATACGCCAACGTGCCCGGGTCTTCACCGAACCCCGTGTCGCGGCGGAAGTCGCCGATGCCGAAGGCGAGTCGGAAGGTTCCCTTCGCCGCGGCGATCTCGGTGATGCGCTCCAGGCCGCGGGCCGTTTCCACCAGCGCGACGATCGGCACGTTGGGCAACCGTTGCGCCGTCTCGGTGACGTGGTCCACCGATTCGACCATCGCCAGCATCACCCCGCCGACCGGAGTGGCGGCCAGGGCGGCGAGGTCGTCCGCCCACCACGGGGTGCCGAAGCCGTTGATGCGCACCCAATCGGTGTTCCCGGCGTTCAACCAGCGCACCACGTTGTCGCGGGCGGCGTGCTTGTCCTTGGGAGCGACCGCGTCCTCGATGTCGAGGACGACGATGTCGGCGCGCGAGTGCGCCGCGGCCTGAAACCGGTCGTCGTGCGCACCGTTGACCAGCAGCCAACTCCGGGCCAACACGGGGTCGATGCGGAAACCGATGACGTCGTCGGAGTCCGGCGCGCTGCTGTTGACCTGCTCGTACATTCCCCAACCGTAGCGATATCGCAGACGGCTCGGCCGCCCGACCGAGCGAGAACTCGGGCCGGGCGGCCGTGCCACCTGATCGGATGTTCGAACTAGTTGATGCCCACGACCTCTTGCGCAATGGCCGCGATGCGCGTTTGGGCAGCTGAGACGACCCGCTGGCGATTCTTGTTCGCCTCCTCGTAGGCGATGATCGCCCGCACGTCGCTCGGGCTGGTGAGCTCCTTGACCGCGGCCGCCGCCTCGTTGACGTTGAGCTCGTCGTAGTTGGCGATGGGCAGCTCGTCGGCGTCGAGCACGCCCACCGCGGCGCGCGCCGAGTGCAGGGCATCGGCGGTCTGCCGGGCGCCCTCGTTGCGAGTGACCTTCTCGGCCGCCTCGAGCGCGGCATTACGCGACGCGGCGAGCGCTTTCGTCGCCACATCACCGGCGTGGGCGCCCCTGCCTACCAGGTCATTGATCGCCGGCCGCGCCGAACGCAGTGCGTCGGCGGCGCGGTCGATTCCGCGGGTCGACCACTCAACGGGCAGGTTGAACAGTTTCACCGCGGTCCCGGTCGCCGCCTGCAATGGCGTGCGCCGCAGCGCGGCCGGACCGCCGAGGGCGTCCTCGGCAAGGACGGTCGTCAGCCAGGCGACGGTGGCCGAGTGCGCAGTGATCAGCCGCGTCGCCAGGCTTTCGATGTCGGGGAGCTCGGCGGCGACGGCCAGCGCCTTGAGGTAGCGCGAGCGGTCCAGCAGCTGGTTTTCCAGCGCCAGATCACCCAAAAGCGCCTCATCGAAAGGTTGGGCCTGCTCGGTCAAGGCCTTGACCGCGGCCGCGGCGCGGCCCAGGAACGGGCCGACCACGTCGGGGACGCCACCGAGGTCCCGGATCGCCTTCTCGATGGCCTCCGATCGCTCACGCCCGTTCGAGGCGTTCTGCGTCAGCTCCCGTTGCACCGCCTCGGTGCGTGCCTGCGCGATGCGGGTTTCGGCGACCTGGATTTCGGTGTTGGTCAGCTGGTGCAGTGCGCGCAGCTGCGCAAGCACTGTGGTCTTGTCCGATGAAGTCATGAAGATTTCGCCTCCTGCGTTGATTACTTGGATCGGCACGAGAGCGCCTTGTTTCTGCGGCTACCCATTCGCCGGGGGGCGCTCAACATCTGCGGCGGACGTGTGACACATCTCGCTTTTTTGGTTGGCGTCCGACCGGCCCGCCAATCGCTGCGGCGGTGGCCAGCAAACGAAAAAGGTCTGGCGTCGAGTTTCGGCGTGGTTTGCCGGGGTAGCCCACACCTCGCTACGTTGCGGCCATCGGTCGTGCGTCGCGTCATGCGGAGACTAGAGCATCCTGGTCCCGAAATGCGTGTCGATCAGTCGTTATGGCTCGATCAGCAAACTCACTAGGAGTAGAAATGCGTAAGACCATTGCAATCGTTTCAGCCACCGGAGCGCTGTTGTTCGGTGGCGCGGGTGTCGCCAATGCCTCCAGTGCTCCGGCGCCCTCGTCCACGACGACGACGTTGGCGGACAGCAACAACAACAATGACCAGCACAGCGACAAGACCGGGCTGTGGGGCCTGGCTGGCCTATTGGGCCTGGGCGGACTCGCCGGACTGATGCGCCGCAAGGACACGCCCGCCGGCACCGGCGTCGGGCCGGCCACCACCCGCGACCGCGGCGTCTAACTAACCCGCGCTTCCCAGATCCCCGTCGGACGTCCGCGCGGTTGACGGGGATCTGGGGACCCGCGCACAAACACCCTGTGCCGCAAGCTATTTCAGCTGACGGTCGAGTGCCGGCGTGCGTCGCGCACGGTGAGGCGCCGTTTGGCGGCTTGTGCAGCGGGTATGCCCTGGCTCAAGCCGCACACAGCCCAACGTGCGTTTCCCACTCTCTCCTCACAGGAGGTACGGCGATGGCCGAGATGATCATTCAGTCACCCGACGAAGTCGTCGCGTTCCTGAAAGCCCAGCACAACCTCATCGAGGACATGTTCGATCAGGTGCTGCACGCCACGGACCCGAAAGCGCGTGAAGAGCCGTTTGCGGCATTGCGCCAGTTGCTGGCCGTCCACGAAACGGCCGAGGAAATGGTCGTGCATCCGCGGGTGCGGCGGGAGGACGACGCCGGCGACGCCATCGTCGATGCCCGTCTCAAGGAAGAGCACGAAGCCAAGGAGCTGCTCTCGCAAGTGGAGAAGCTCGATATCACCTCCCAGGAATTCATCGACGAACTCCGCAAGCTGCGCGAGGCCGTCCTCGAGCATGCCCGGCAGGAGGAGAACGACGAATTCCCCGTGCTGGAACGCGAAGTGGACCCCGACGATCTCAAGCGGATGGGCGCGGCGGTACGTGCGGCCGAGGCCATCGCCCCGACGCGTCCGCACCCGGGCGTGGAGTCGGCGAAGCTCAACTTCGCGCTCGGGCCGTTCGCATCCATGCTCGACCGTGCCCGTGACCTGATCGGGAAAGCGCTCGGATAGAGCACCCGGGTTTTCCGTAGGCTCGATGAGATGAGCGTCGCCCCGGATACCACCGTCGCGCTTCAGGATCGGTTCTTCCGCGAGCTGCCGGAGATGGCGGTCCGCTGGCAGGCGGAGACGTTCCCCGAGTTGCGGCTGCTGGTGCTCAATGAGCCGCTCGCCGCCACACTGGGCCTCGACCCCGGCTGGCTGCGCGGCGCCGAAGGGCTGCGCTTCTTGGCAGGCAACCTGGTGCCCGACCGCGCCACTCCGGTAGCCCAGGCCTACGCCGGGCATCAGTTCGGCGGCTTTGTTCCGCGGTTGGGCGACGGGCGTGCGCTGTTGCTCGGCGAACTGGTCGACGGTGACGGACGGCTACGCGATGTCCACCTCAAGGGCTCCGGAGCCACCCCGTTCGCCCGCGGCGGTGACGGGCTGGCGGCGGTGGGGCCGATGCTGCGCGAATACATCGTCAGCGAGGCGATGCATGCCCTGGGAGTGCCCACGACGCGGTCGCTGGCGGTGGTGGCCACCGGGCGTCCGGTCCATCGCGAAGAAACGCTGCCGGGGGCGGTACTCACCCGAGTGGCAAGCAGCCATCTGCGCGTCGGCAGCTTCCAATTCGCCGCAGCCACCGGCAACCACGACCTGCTGCGCCGCCTCGCCGACCACGCGATCGGCCGCCACCACCCCGCTGCCGCCGGGGCCGAGAATCCCTACCTCGCCCTGTTCGAAGCCGTGGTCGCCGTCCAGGCATCGCTGATCGCCCAATGGATGCTGATCGGGTTCGTCCACGGGGTGATGAACACCGACAACACGACCATCTCGGGCGAAACGATCGACTACGGACCGTGCGCCTTCATGGAGGCCTACGACCCCGACACCGTCTTCAGTTCGATCGACTTTTGGGGCCGCTATGCCTACGGCAATCAACCCGTGATCGCCGGATGGAACCTCGCCCGGTTCGCCGAGACGCTGCTGCCACTGTTCTCGGACAACACCGAGCAGGCGATCGCGCTCGCCGAGGGGTCGTTCGGGATCTTCCAAACCCGCTACGACGCGGTGTGGTCCTCCGGGATGCGCGCCAAGCTCGGCTTGCCCGCCGACATCGACGCCGAATTCGCCACGGTGTTGGTGGAGGAATTGCTCCTGCTGCTCAAGCAGAATCACGTGGACTACACCTCGTTCTTCCGCCGGCTCAGCGACGCCGCGCGCACAGAAGCCAAGTCGGGCGCCGAACCCGTCCGCGGGTTGTTCGCCGACCTCGCCGGTTTCGACGCCTGGCTGACGCAGTGGCGGGCGCTGGGTCCCGACGCCGATGCGATGGATCGCACCAACCCGATCTACATTCCGCGCAACCACCTGGTCGAGGAGGCCCTCACCGCCGCGACGGCCGGCGAGCTCGGCCCGTTGGAACAACTGCTCGCAGCGGTGACGCAGCCCTATGCCGAACGGCCGGGTCTGGAACGCTACGCCACCCCCGCCCCCGAGGACTTCGGGAAGTACCAAACCTTTTGCGGGACTTGAGTTTAGGATAGCTTGGCGAGCTCGGCCTGCAGCCCGTCCAGGCGTCGCAGCGTCTGATCGCGAGGCTCCGTTGGCAGGTCCACCAACAGGTGTGTCACTCCCAGATCGCGATAAGCCTCGAGGTTCTCCGCCGTCGGTTCGCCACCGTGAAAGTGGATCACCGGCACGTCCTGGCCGGCCACCTCGCGCAACTGCTCGAGCGGAGCCGACAGCTCCTTCGCCGATGGTGTCATCGACAGCCACCCCGCGTTCAGCCGGGCGATGCGCTTGAAGCCCGCCGGCCCGCCGCCAAGATAAAGCGGCGGATAGGGCCGCTGCACCGGCTTGGGCCAGCTGTAGATCGGGTCGAAGTTCACGAATTCGCCGTGGAATTCCGCCTTTTCGTGGGTCCAGATCTCGATCATCGCTTCGAGCCGCTCGTCCACCACACGTCCGCGAACCGCGGGATCCACACCGTGATTGGCGATTTCCTCACGCAACCAGCCGACGCCCACACCGAACCGAAACCGGCCCTGCGACACCAGATCGAGCGATGCCACCTCTTTGGCCGCGTGGATCGGGTCGCGCTGGGGCACCAGCGCGATGCCGGTGCCCACCACGAGTCGTTCGGTGGCGACCGCCGCGGCGGTCAGCGCCACGAACGGATCCAGGGTGCGGTAGTACTTCGGCGGGATCGGCCCACCGCTCGGGTACGGGGTCTTCGCGTCGACCGGGATGTGTGAGTGCTCGGCGAGGAAGAGCGATTCAAACCCGCGCTGCTCGAGCGCCTTGCCCAGATCGACGGGACCAATGCCGTCGTCGGTAACGAAAGTCAGCACACCGAAACCCATGACGCTTAGTCAACCGCATCGCCGCGCGGCTGTCAGCGCCACGTCGTTCCGGCGGCCAGTTGGCCGCCGTCGGTGATCGGGGCCAGACGCGCCATTCCGCGCAGGATCCAGGGGGTGCGCCGGGCCAGCACCGCCACCGCCCGGTCCGATCGACGCATCGAGGTCCGTGGGCCGGGCGTGGGTGCCGAGGCCAACTGCGCTTCCCGCGACGCTATGCCGGTGCCGTGGCGGTCGACGGCGACCAGCTCCCACTCGCCCGGTACACCGCGCAACTCGACGAGACCGCGCTCCCGGAAACCGATCCCGGAGCCGACCACCAGGTCACGAACCGTGCGCGACACCAGGATTTCCCCACCACCGGCTTGACCGAGGATCCGCGCCGCGATGTGCACGGCGATGCCACCGATGTCGGTGTCCATGAGTTCGCACTCGCCAGTGTGGATGCCGATGCGAATCTCGACGCCCAGTCTCTCGACACCGTCGCGCAGGTTCTCGGCGCAGCGGATGCCCTGGGTGGGCGCGTCGAAAGTGATGAGGTAGCCGTCGCCGGTGCTCTTGACCACGGTGCCGCCGTATCGTCGCGCGGCCTCTGCGGTGATCTCGCCGAAGCGCTGCAGGATCGCGCGCCATCGCTCGTCGCCGGTCGCCACCACGCGTTCGGTCGAGGAAACGATGTCGGTGAACAGCACGGTGCGCAGGGCGCGGTTCGACGGCGGCGGAGTGGCGTGGCTGCCGGTGAGAAGCTCCTCGATCTCGGTGGCGATCTTGTCGGGATCGGTGAACCACGGCGCGTGATCGGTGCCGTCGAGTTCGACCATCCGCGCGTTGGGAATGTGTGCGGTGAGGTACCGCCCCGCCTGCACCGGGACGCCGGGGTCCCGGGTGGCGTGCACGACCAGCGTGGGCATGGTCAGCGTCGGCAAGATCGGCCGCACATCGATCTGGAACGCCGCTTCGAGCGTGGCCCGGGCCATTCCGGGGCTCGCGCACATCCGCTCCAGCATGCCCAGCTGCCGAGAGGACCGGACGGAGGGCAGCAGACATTTGAGGGCCTCGCCACTTCCCCACGCCGACAAGACAGCCCGGCCGAACCTCTGAAAGCCGCTGATCTGTTCTTCGGACGGGGTGTACTCCTCGCCGAGCTCGGCTATGCAGCGTGCCCGCAGTTCGGCCGGATCAAGATCGAGGTCGTCCCATCCCTGGCTGGGAAGGTATGCCGCCGTGCCGGTGAGGATCAGCGCCCTCGTCCTTTCCGGTCGCGTCGCGGCGAACAACATGGCGGCCGGGCCGCCCTCGCTCACGCCCAGCAGGGCGGCCCGCTGGAAGCCCGCGGCGTCCATGACGGCCTCGATCTCGGCGGCCCGATCGTCCAGGGTGCGGACCCGCGGCACCGGGTCCGACAACCCGACGCCCGCCTTGTCGAAGAGGATCACTCGGCAGAAGGTGGCCAGCCGCTCCATGAAGGCCTGGAACTCCGGCATCGCCCAGTACAGCTCGACATGGCTGGCGAACGAGCCAGCGAAGACAAGTTCGATCGGCCCGTCACCAAACACCTGGTACGCGAGGCTGAGACCACCGCAGTTTGCATACGCCGTCTCCGGCACGCACTGAGCGTACCGAGTGCATTCCGTTCTAGGGCAGCAAAAAATTAATGATTCGCTCGGGTATGTCAGCTCAGGGCGCTGGCGGTTCGGTCACCGCGCGGTTGGCCGGACGGCGGCTCGGGCGTACCGCACCCCAGAGGCCGGTGGCGACGCCGACGGCGGCGCCGCCCAGGCCGATGATCTGTTGGGAGGGCTTCAGCTCGCCGTGCACGCTCAGCCCGCCGACCAGGTCGGCCACGTCGGCGCCGGCGGACGCCAGAAACCAGCCGCGCGTGTTCTTACCGCGCAGCGCCGCCGCGGCGAGCAGCACACCGATCAATGCGTCGCGATAACCCATCGAGCGCAACAACAATTGCGCGGTCGGCGTCGGCTCTTCCGGGTCGCCCCATAGCTTGTTCGCCCGTAAGGGATCGACGAGGAATGAAACGCCAGAGGCGAGGCGGATGGTGCCTGCAAGAAGGCCGAACCGGTCGATTGACATGTTCACAGAGCCTAGGAGCAAACCGTCCCGTCGTGCACGCATTGCATCCGCACGTCGCTCACGGCGCG
The DNA here is from genome assembly GCF_001672995.1 of Mycobacterium sp. 1482292.6. Classification (NCBI taxonomy): domain Bacteria; kingdom Bacillati; phylum Actinomycetota; class Actinomycetes; order Mycobacteriales; family Mycobacteriaceae; genus Mycobacterium; species Mycobacterium sp. 1482292.6. The sequence continues at coordinate 92,366 of NZ_LZKV01000091.1, forward strand.
GGGCAGGAATCGGCGATCTGCAACGACGCCGGCCAGAGCACCGTGGCCGCCCCGAAGGCTATGGCGTCCGCGCCGGTGGGCGACACGGCTTCGATCCGTGCCTGGATTCGCTGGGTCTGCTCGGGATGAAAGACGGTCCACGCGAACCCAATACACAGATACGGAATGGTCAGCCACACCGCCAGTTCGATCAGCGCGCCGACGCTGACCTTGTGCCCGAGAATGCGTCGGACCGGGGCCATCGCATGATCGATTCCGCCCATGAGACTCCCAGCTACCGCAGCACCAGTTTGAGAGCGTAGTCGACGACGGCGTCGAGATCACTGCCCAGATGCCCGGCGAGCCACTGCTGAGCAAGCTCGGCCATGGCACCCGTGTACAGGGCGGCGGCCACCTCCGCGGCCACCGGATCGGAATCCGGATTGAGCCGCCAGCCCTCGGTCAGCACGCCCTGGCGCAGCATGTCCTGCGTCGCGCGACGGCGCGCGGCCAGCACGGGATTCGTGCGGGCATCGGTGAACAACACGCGACCGCGCCGCGGATCGGCCGACGAGAAGCCCAGCACCGCCGCGATGCCGGCGCGGGTTCGGGCCCCCAACGAGTCCCCCGCCTCCTCGATGGCGGCCGCGATCACCTCGGTCAGCTGCTCGCTCACCCGGTCATAGACCGCGCCGAGCAGTTCGTCGGTGTCGCCGAAGCTTTCGTAGAAGTACCGCGTGTTCAGCCCGCATTCCCGGCATACCGAGCGCACCGAGACGGCCGCCTCGCCGCCGTTGCCGAACAGGCGATAGGCGGCCTCGACCAGCAGCGCACGACGCTCGGCGCGGCGGTCCTTGAGCGGTATACCGGCCCACCGGGTGGGACTCGACATTCCTACAGCGTAAGTCGAGTGGGCTTCGGTCTTGTCACACTCGTAGCCAAAACTTATTCTGGTTACAGTCGTGACCAGAACTGCCGAGGAGCGCGCCGTGTTTCTGCCACACCAGATCGTCGGGCAGCTGATCAACAAAAAGTTGGACGACAACATGCGCCGGTACTTCTTTCGTGGCATGGAGTTCGCCGCACCCGTCGGCGATCCGGGCTGGTTCGGTCCCGACAGCGCCGTGTGGCGGGTGCATTCGCACCTGCCCGCCCTGATCTTCGGCCTGCAATGCGCCGCCTTCATGGAGACCCTGGACCCGTCGATCTATTGGATGGGGATGCATCACTCGCGGCTGATCAAGCGGGACAGCAACGGGAACCCGGTTTCGCATGTGCCCCAGATCGATCCGGAAGGCGCAGCGACGCGCCTCGGCCACTCGGTGGCCTTCTTCATCGGCACGGCATACGGGTCGACGGAAACCGCTGAGCGACTGGCGAAATCGGTGCGCGCGATGCACCACACCATCAGGGGCACGCGCCCCGACGGCGCCCGCTACGACGCCGACGACCCCGAGTGGCTGCGGTGGAACTATGCAACGGTGGTCTGGGGCCTGGCCACCGCACACGAGCTTTATCACCCAATGCCCTTGCGCGGCAAGCAACTCGACCGATACTACGGCGAGTTCGTCCGGGTCGGACACGCCCTGGGCGGCACCGATCTGCCGGCCACCAAGGCCGAAACGCTCGAGTGTCTCGAGTCCTACTTGCCGAAACTGGCTGTCACACATGGCAAAGCGATGGGTACCGGCCCCAACGTTCCCATGCCGCAGGCGGCCGTCGACTGGGCCATCCGTGACACCATGCCGAAGTGGGCCAAGCAGCTGCTGCAGCACCGCGACTGCAACATCATCGAGCGCACCGCCCGTCGCACCGCGGTGTGGTCGATCATCAACGGGATCAACGCCGCATGCGGCCCGGCCCCGGAGTTTCGGCAGGCCCAGGCCAGGGTCAAGGGCGGCACCGCCGTCCCACACACCCTGCCGACCTACGTCCTCGGCAGCGATCAGGTTCGCAGCCGCTCCGAGGTGGAGCGCAGCTTCCAGTCGGTGTAGCCCACACTAAGGGCATCTCACAAAACTCCCGGCCCAAGCGTCTACACAGCGTGACAGCCAAACGCCCCTTCGAGGCGGTGGTGGTCCACCACGGTCCCGCGGTGTTGCGGGTGTGCCGTGCCATCGTGGGGCCGGTCGACGCCGACGACGCCTGGTCGGAGACGTTCTTATCCGCGTTGCGCAGCTACCCCGACCTGCCCGCCGACGCCAACGTCGAGGCCTGGCTGGTCACCATCGCACACCGCAAAGCCATCGACGTCACCCGGGCCCGGGCGCGGCGCGCGGTGCCCACCGATCAGGTTCCCGAGACCGCCGGCCCGGCGGACCCCGGCAGGGACGACGACCTCGCCGACGCGCTGGACAGGCTGCCGGCCAAACAGAAGCAGGCCGTGGCCTACCACTATCTGGCCGGCCTGCCCTACGCCGAGATCGCCGCCATCCTCGGCGGCAGCCCCGACGCCGCCCGGCGCGCCGCCGCCGACGGCATCGCCACCCTCAGGCGCACGTACCCCGGCATCGCCACCACCGGGACAGGAGAACACCGATGAGCAACGAACAAGTGATGGCCCACGAGCTGGCGCGGATCACCGACGCCACCGCCGGCGATCTCGACGCGCTGCACGCCCGGCTAGCCACGTCCGCCGAACACCAAGGCATCCTCGACATCGCCTACCGTGTCGTCGACAGCCCGGTCGGCGCCCTGCTCATCGCGGCTACCGAGCACGGCCTGGTCCGCGTCGCCTACGCCAGCGAGGGCCACGACACCGTCCTGCAGAGCCTCGCCGACAGAATCAGCCCACGCATCCTGCTCGCGCCGGCCCGTCTCGACACGGCCGCCAGGCAACTCGACGAGTATTTCGCCGCCACGCGCCAAGAATTCAGTGTGCCGCTGGACTGGCGGCTCTCGGCCGGATTCCGCAACACGGTGCTTCGCCATCTGCCCGAGATCGGCTACGGCCACACCGCGAGCTACGCCGCGGTGGCCAGGCTGGCGGGCAACCCCAACGCCGTTCGCGCCGTCGGCAGTGCCTGTGCCACCAACCCGCTACCGGTCGTGGTCCCCTGCCACCGCGTGGTGCGCAGCGACGGCGCGCTGGGCGGCTATCTCGGGGGCGTGGAAGCCAAACGCATCTTGCTCACCCTCGAGGCCGCGGCGTAAGGGCGAAACCGGTTGCTGCATAACGTGATAGCGGCCGAGCCGACCGCTAGGCGGCGCCTGGGGTGAGCGGCGGAAGGTCGACGACCGGCGCCGGCTGCGCCGGCGGCGCCTGGTTCACGCGTTGACCCAGGTGCTGCGGGCAGTAGGCGCTCGCCGCGATCATGGTGAACTGCGCGGCGCCGTCGACCGTGAACCCGGGATTGCTCGACGACACGCTCTTGATGACGTCCACCTGGGGACTGCCCTGGTCCATCAGCTCACACGCCCTTTTGCCCACCCCGACGGCGGCGGCCGGATCCCGATAGGTGATGCCCGCCTGGTTGAGCGCGGCGATGAAGCTCGCATCAGGTCCCGAAGTCCCGACCGGGTCGGCGTAGGCGGGCGCGGCCGCGCCGACCAGGGCGGCGGAGCCCGCAAGCACTACCAGCATTCGCATCGCTTCATCCTCATATAGATCGGCGCCATTGTCCTGCCGAGGCCCTCCGACCCCGCATAACCGCGGTGAAGGTGCAAGTCGAGCGGTCGGGCGGCGGTTGCGCAGCAATCCTGACAGCCGCCTCCGATGTGGTACACAGTGGCTATGTCCGCGCTGCCCTATCAACCTCGTTGAGAGCCCCGGCGTGCACGACGATCGACTTCTGATTCCCGGCCAGACCTGCTGGCGCGTGGCGCGTGCCGACCAGTTCGCCCCCATCATCGACGCGGCCGACTACTTCAAGCACGTCAAGGCGGCCATGTTGCGCGCCCGCCATCGAATCGTGCTGATCGGCTGGGATTTCGACTCGCGGGTGACGTTCGAGCGGGGCGAGAAAACCCTCCCCGGGCCAAATCAGTTGGGCGCGTTCCTTTATTGGATGGTGTGGAAACGCCCCGGCCTGGACATCTATGTACTGAAGTCCAATCTTCGTCTGCTGCCGGCCTTCGATGGGCTGTGGTTCGCCCTCACCCCGGTGTCGCTGCTCAACCAGATCAGCAGCAGGCGACTGCACTTCGCCATCGACGGCGCACACCCGATCGGCTCCGTGCACCATCAGAAGATCGTCGTCATCGACGACGCCGTGGCCTTCTGCGCCGGCATCGATCTCACCCTGGAACGGTGGGACACCCGTGCGCATGAGCACGACAATCGCCATCGGCGCACGGCGGGACGCGGCTATGGGCCGCGGCACGACGTCGGGCTGGCGGTTGACGGCGCGGCGGCGCGGGCGCTGGGCGAGCAGGCGCTGGCGCGCTGGGAGACCGCGACGAAACAATCGCTGAGCCAGGTCGAGGCCAAGCACAGCGCCTGGCCCGCCAAGCTGCGGCCGAGCCTGCACAACGTGGACGTCGGAATCGCCCGCACCGTGCCGGAGCTGCTAGATCGCCCCGAAGTGCGGGAGGTCGAGGCGCTCAACCTGGCGGCGATCGCGGCGGCACGCCACACCATCTATGTCGAGAACCAGTACCTGGCTTCCCGGACCATCGTCGAGGCGCTGGCCGCGCGGCTGGCCGAAGACGACGGTCCCGACGTCGTCATCGTGCTGGCCCGTAGGGGCAACAACCCTCTCGAGCGCGGAACCATGGACAGCGCACGGCACCGCCTCATCCGGCTGCTGTGGGAAGCCGACGAGTATGACCGGTTGGGCATCTACTGGCCGGTGACCGACGGCGACGGACCGATCTACGTGCACTCGAAGGTGTTGGTGGTCGACGATCGGCTGTTGCGTATCGGCTCGTCGAATTTCAACAACCGGTCCATGGGCTTCGACAGCGAGTGCGACGTGGCCATCGAGGCGCGGCCGGATGATCCGCGACACGACGAGCTGCGCCGCGAAATCTCTTCGTTCCGGGACGAATTGGTGGCCGAGCACCTCGGTGTTTCGGTGGGCGAGTTGACAGAGGCGATCGGCGAACACCAGTCGGTTTTCAAGGCGATCGAGGCGCTTCGCGGAGAGGGCAAGACGTTGCGGCCATTCACCGAGCGCACCGTGGCCAACGAGGCGGGTCCGCTGGCCGAGAACGACCTGATGGATCCCGACCACGTTCCGCGGTCGCTGACCCGTAGCGTGCAACGCTTCATCACCGGCCTTCGGGGCTGACGAGTCGGCGATTCGGGGTGTGGGCCGAGGCGAAATCGGCTTAGTGTGGGCAGAAGTGCCAGTGGACTAAGGACGAGCACCGATGAGCATCGACGACGAATCCGTCACCACGCTGGAGGATCTGCGGGGCGATCTGGCGCAGCGGTACAAGCGCACGCCGACCGGCGGAAGTTCGGTCGACAACGCGATTGTCGAGGCGGACATGGCGGCCCTGGACCGCGACGGCTACGTCATCTGGGAGAACCTGATCAGCGCCGAGCAGTGCTCGCAGATCCGCGAGGTGGTGCGGCCGTGGCTCGGGCACACCGGACGCAACTCGTTCGAGGGCCTGCGCACCCAGCGCATCTACAGCGTGCTGAGTAGGACCCGGGTGTGCGATCGACTTGTCGATGATCCCCGGGTGCTGGCGGTGCTCGACCGCTTGCTGATGCCCAACTACCTGCTTTCGGCGTTGCAGGCCATCAACATTCAGCCCGGTGAGGCCGCACAGCTGGCGCACCACGACGACGGCTTCTACCCGATTCCGCGCCCCCGCGCACCGTTGGCCGCCGCGACGATCTGGGCGATCGACGACTTCACCGCCGACAACGGCGCCACGGTCCTCTACCCCGGCAGCCATCGCTGGGGCAAGCGCCGGCCCGCTCCCGGCGATGAGGCTTTACCGGTCGTCATGCCCGCCGGCTCGTGCGTCTTCTTCGTGGGCACGCTGTGGCACGGCGGCGGCGCGAACAACACCGACGGTGAGCGCCTCGCCGTCACCGCGCAGTACTGCCAACCCTGGCTGCGCCCGATGGAGGCCTTCACCTTGTCGGTGTCGCGAGATATCGCGCGAACCGTTTCCGATGACATCCGCCGGATGCTCGGCTACAGCATCCACCCGCCGTTCGTCGGCAACGTCGACGGGCTGCATCCGTTGCGGCTCTTGGAGATTGAGTTCGGGCCGCAGTAACACCGTAGCCGCGCCACCCGATGCCGACCTCTCAATCCGCGCAAACCGCGGTTTGAAGCGCCGCTACCTGGCTATTCTCAGTCCTGTCATGACGCGTCGAGCGGGGCCGCCCGGCGAAGAAGCATCGGATTCAGCGACGGCCGAGCCCCGGAATCGCCTGCACCGCAACCACAGAATCGTGGCCGGTGCCAAGATGCTGGCCGCGTTGATCTCCCTGGTGGTGGTCGCGGTCATCGGCATCGCTTGGCACGCGTATCGCAGCGCGTCGGCGGGCATCACCAAATCCGAGGCGCTGGCCGGTGAACCGGCATCGACCGGAAGTGATCAGAACATTCTGATCATGGGTCTGGACAGCCGGCGCGACCAGCATGGCAGGCCGCTTCCACCCGACATCTATGACGCGCTGCACGCGGGCAACGAGGACTCCGCCGACGGGGATTCCGACGCGCTCATCGTCGTGCACCTGCCCGCCGGCGACGCTGCGGCCACGGCGATCTCAATCCCCCGCGACGACTATGTCGATCTGGCCGGATGCCCCACCTCGGACTGCCGCGGCAAGATCAAGGAGGCCTACAGCTACGCCTACCAACGGGTGATGACCGGCCGCACCTCCGCCGGCTCGCAATCGAGTCCGACCCCGACTCAAGGTCAAGACGCCACCGCGAAGGAACAGGCCGCACGGGAGGCGGGCCGCAAAGCCGAGATCAGCACCGTCAAAAGCCTTTTGCAGATCCCGATCGACCACTTCATCGAAGTCACCTTGGCCGGATTCTTCCAAATCGCCCGGGTGGTGGAACCAATCACGGTGTGCCTCAACGAGGACACGTCGGACCGCTACTATTCCGGCGCGGACTTTCATAAGGGCATGCAACAGATCAGCGCAGGCCAGGCAATGGCCTTCGTTCGACAACGCCGCGACCCCAACGATGCGGCGTTCACCGACCTCGATCGAAGCCGGCGCCAGCAGGCCTTCATCGTCTCGGTTCTCAGCGCGCTGCGTCGCGGCGGGGCGCTGTCGGACCCCAGCCGGCTGCGCGCCCTGTTGGACGTCGCCAAGCAGAACGTCGCCGTGGACGCCGGCTTCGACTTCGACGATTTGGTGCGAAATGCGTTGACATACCCCAATAGGCCGGTGGAGCTGTACACGCTGCCGGTCACCGGCTTCGGTCAACTCTCAGATGGCGCCTATGTGAACTTCATCGACACATCCACCGTCCGATCCATCGCACACAACCTGGTGGGCGCCGATTCGTCTACCGCACCCTCGACCACCAGCCCCACCACGGCGGCGCAACCGGACGGCGACGCGCAGAGCACCGCGGGCAGCGTCGTCCTCGACGTCGTCAATGCCTCGGGACGCCAGGGTGAGGCCGCAACTGTCCAAATGCTCTTGGCGACTGGGAAATTCAGCCAGGGCAAGGTGAGCACGGCCGACTCCACCACCGAGACCAGCACCATCACCTATGGGGTCGGCGCGAAGGTGGCGGCCACCGAGCTCGCCGACCAGTACGACATAACGGCGACCGCATCCGACAGCGTCGCCCTCAACACGGTGCGGCTGACCGTCGGGACCGATTTCTCCCGGTTCGACCAGACCCATCGTTCCACGTCGGAATCGACGACGACGGCAGCGGCACCGGTCACCACCGTGCCCGCTACCGGCGCCGGTACGCAGCAACCCGCCGTTACCAACCTCTCCCGCATGACCGCCGACGGCATTCCCTGCGTGAAATGACAAAGAGCTACGGTTTTTTCCGCGGCGCGGGCGTCGTTTCCATTGGTGCGGCGCCGTAGAGGTGCAGGGCCTGCGCCGCGGCTGTGGCCACCGCGCCCCGGAGGTGCGAGATCGGCGGGCTGCCCCGTAGGTGAATCGAGTTCGAGAGCAGAATGACGTAGGTATTCGACCCTGGGTCCATCCACAGCGTGGTTCCGGTAAATCCGGTGTTGCCGAAGCTGCCGACGGGAAAGACCGTCCCGCGCGGCCTGGAGAAGGCCGTGTCGATGTCCCAGCCAAAACCGAACAGGCTCTGCCCCTCGATCGCCGGATATTTCGGAGTGCGGGCTTGCTGGGCGGCACGGTTGGCCGCTTCTACTTGTTCCGGGCTATGGCCGGGCTGCTGCGGTGTCGTCATCAGCGCGAGAGTCGTTGGCCGCAAGGGGAATTCACTCGGGCGATCCGCCAGCCGATCAAGCAGCGCCTGGGCAAAGACGCCGACGTCGTGGGCCGTCGAGAACAGGCCGGCGTTGCCGGCCACTCCTCCCATGCGGCGCGCCGTCGGGTCATGCACCGTACCCCGAAGCAGCGCAAAGAAATCCGGATTCTTGCCCGGGTCGTCTCGGCTTTCCTCGTCGCGCGCTGTCGGGGCGATGCGCGGCAAAACGTTCGTGTTCCAGGTCCCCGCAGGACATGTCACGGGCGCCGACCCCGCTGCGGCGGGGCCCCACGCTACGGCGGCCCCGCGCACTACATGTGGTCCGCACGCTTTGTCCACCGGAAGATACCGAGTGTCTTGCAGCCCAAGCGGCGCAAATACATTGCGCTCGACGTAGGTGTCCTCGGCCTCGCCGGTCGTCTTTTCCAGCAGCGCGCCCAGCAGGATGTAGTTGATGTCGGAATAGCGGAAAAGCTCCCCCGGGCCCGACTGCAGTGGCGTGGTGAGCGCGCGATGAATGCCTTCGGCTTTGTCGGGTCCGCCCAGTCCCCAAGGGTCTGCGAGGTTGACGTCGATCCCCTCGCCGGAGGTGTTGGTCAGCAGCATGCGGACCGTGACCTTCGCCCGCTGCGGGTCGTTCGCCGCGTTGAAGTCGGGCAGATACTTCTGCACCGGATCGTCGAACGCAACCTTGCCCTGTTCGTAGAGCTGCATGATGGCGACCGCCGTGGCGAGACACTTCGTCAGTGACGCCATGTCGAAGATGGTGTCCTCGGTCATCGGCTCGGCCGGTGCGGGCGACCCGTCCAGGCCCGGCTCGCCCGCGAGCTTGCGCGACCCGTAGGCCTGGTGGAAGACGACCTTGCTGTCGTGCCCAACCATCACCACGCCGCCCGGGAGCCCGCCTGCCGCGATCGCGTCATTCATCAGCTTGGAGATGGTCTCGAATTCGGGGGCGGGAGCCGCAGTCGGCGCCGCCGCGGGCGCCTGCGTTTGTGCGGGTGTCTGCACGGGCTGCGGTGGGCGCTCGGTGACCGGTGTGTGTGCCGTGAACGCCCACGGCGAAGCCGCGATGAGGGCGAGCAACACAATCGCGACGACAACCGTCTTGCGCAGCGAGGGTGGCCAGAACTTCCCCCTGCCACTGACTACCGGCATATCGCAAGGGTAAGGCGGGGGCTTGGCTGTCTGCAGTAGCGTTGGCGCCGGACCCGTCTCGCGACGCCCGGTTGCGACGGTCTTGTTCGCGATGGAGCAAGCGGTGAGGACCCATCCCCGTTGATTGCCGGCAGGCGGTGGGGTGCCGTGCTGGCCGGCGCGTTGGCGGTCGGGGTCACCGCGACGCAGTGCACCGCCGCGCCGCCACCCCCGGTGGCCGGGCCGTCACCTCCCGCATCCACGACGTCGAGGCCGCCGCCGGCGCCTGGCAATCCCGACGTTCGCCCGGTCACCGCCGGGGAGCTCGGAGCGAGCTGGCGCCCTGGCTGCCCGGTGAGCCCGGCGCAGTTGCGGCGCGTCGGCGTCGACCACATTGGCTTCGACGGCCAGACCCACCGCGGTGAACTGATCGTGCACGAGGACCTGGTGCCCGACGTCATCGCGATCTTCGAGCGGCTGCACCGACTGGGCTTCCCCATCGAGAAGATCCGCACCGCGGACCGCTATCCGGCCGCCGACGACGAGCAATCGATGGAGGACGACAACACGTCGGCGTTCAACTGCCGCGGCATCCCGGGAAGCGAACACTGGTCACCGCACGCCTACGGTCGGGCCATCGACCTGAACCCGCGCCTGAACCCCTGCGTCTACGCCGACGGCACTTTTCAGCCGCACAACGCAGCGGGCTATCTGGATCGCGGCCGCGGTGACCCGGGGCTCTTACACGACGGCGACCCGGCCGTCCGCGTCTTCACGGACGGCGGGTGGCGGTGGGGCGGCCACTGGACGGAGCCCATCGACTACCAGCACTTCGAGCGGCCCTGAGCCAGGCTTGCGGTAAGAATGGATGCATATGTCGCGATCATTCGACGTCTCGACCGAGTCGTCCGCCACTGTAAAGCAGATCCATTCCGCCTTCGGCCGCGAGGACTATTGGCTGGCCCGGATAGCGGCCGCTGACGGCGTGCTCGTCACATTGGATTCTCTGCTGGTCGACGACGACGGCACGGTGACGGTCCGCACGACCCAGCACCTGGGCCGCCAGCTCCTCCCTGGACTGATCGCCAAGTTCGTCACCGGTGACGTGAAGATCGTGCAGGCGGAGACGTGGCGACCGGACGGTGACGGGCAGGTGCGCGGACACGTCAACGTCTCGGCGTCCGGCGGTTTGGGGTCGGGCCGCGCGGAAGTCTGGCTGGCGCCGACGGACGACGGGGGCTCGCAAATGCGGTCAGCCTTGCGGGTCGAGGTCAAGATCCCTTTGGTGGGCGGCAAGCTGGAGAAGTCCATCGGGTCTGACCTGGCCAAGGGCATCCCCGAGATGCTGCGCTTCACCACCACGTGGATCATCCAGAACGCCTGAGGCGTGGATCGTCGATCGCGGCCTTCGGGCCGGATGCTCCACGTTGATTTAGCCGGCAGCCGCTAGGGGTCGCGGATGGTCATCGCCAGTCCTGTCTACTGCGTCCGCGCGTCGGCGCCGAAGACTTCGCGGTGCAATTCGATCAGAGCGTGGAGTTGCTCGAGGTAGTGCCGCAACGAATGGTGGACGAAGCGGGCCGACAGGGTCGTGGTGCCGCCGTCGGCCAATTCCCGCAGCGTTTCCTGGGTCGCTTCGGGCCTCCCGGCCGGGTCGAGGGGCTGCTCAGCTGGCATCACCACCTCGAAATCCGGTGGCAGGTCAAACCGCCGAAGCCAGTCCGCCGCGGTGCGGATCGACACGTAGTACGGGCACCAGCCGTCCGCGAGGGTGACCGCGCGCCGTAGCGAACGGCGCGTGCGCCCGCCGACCCAGATCGGCATGTGCGCCTGTACCGCACAGGGATCCACCGTCAGCCCGTCGAACGAGTAGAACTCGCCGTGATACGCCGGCTCGTTGCTCGTCAGAGCCGCCCGCAGCGCCTTCAGGGCGTCGTCGCCGCGGGCGCCGCGATCATCGAAAGGCACACCGAGCAGGTCGAACTCCTCCTTGAGCGAGCCGACGCCGACTCCGAGGATCACCCGCCCGCCGCTCACGTGATCTAGTGTGCCGTAACGCTTTACGATCGCCAGCGGATGATGGTATCCGAGCACCAAGGTCATGGTGGCCAAGCGAATCCGCGTGGTGCGCCCCGACACGTAGCCGAACGTGGCCAGTGGATCCCAGTAACGCGCTCCGCGCCGCCCGGATTCGGTCGATGGGATACCGATGTGCTCGCTGCAGGTCATGTGGTGGTAGCCGAGGCGGTCGGCGACCTCGGCGGCCCGGCTGATGTCCTCGATGCCCGCGTCTTTTTCCCACTCCAGCGGTGCCCCAGCGACATTGGTGACGACCGGGGTGGCGATGCCGACTTTCACTGCAGGGGCTCTTCGCCCGCGAGGATGGTTCGGTGCATCAGTCGCCCGCTGTCCGCCGGATACGGCAAGACCCGGTGCATGGTTCCGGTGTTGTCCCAGATGAGCAGGTCGCCCGGCTGCCACTGATGCTGGTAGACGTATTGGGGCTGGGTGGCCCAATCACGAAGCCGGGCAAGCAGAGCGCGGCTTTCCTCTAGCGGCAAACCGATGACGTAGTCGGACGTCGCGCCCAACAGCAGCGACTTGCGCCCGGATTGGTGGGTCCACACGATGGGGCAGGCCTTGGTGGGCGACTTCTGCCAGAACGCCACCTCGTCGTAGCTCATCTCCGGGGTGACGTAATACTGTGACCGCTCCGCGCTGTGCACCACCCGCAGCTTCGCTATCGCCTCCTTGTCGGCGTCCGGAAGGTCTTCGTAGGCCGCGTAAGTGTTGCAGAATTCGGTCTGCCCACCGGTGTCGGAGAGCTGCACCGCACGCAGCAGCGTGGCCAGATTCGGTAGCGGCTGCAAGGAACCGTCGAAGTGCCAGAACATCGAGCCTTTGAGATATTTGGCGCGCTGGTTGACCTTTTCGTCGAGGGAGATCTTGTTGATGCCACCCTGGCCTTCGTTGGCGACCAACGTGCCGAGGGTCTTGGCGATGGCGACTTGCTGCTCGTCGCCGATGTCCAATCCGCGGAAGAACACCACACCGCGCCGTTCGAGTACCTCGCGAATGGTCGAAGCCTCGCGCCCACTCAGCAGCGTGTCGAGATCGGTCCTGATCTCGCTGCCGATTCTCGGGGTGAGGTCGACAATCTCCAGCTGTGCGGAGGTGAGTCCCATGGTCTTCAGCCGACTCTCGTGAGGATGGTGTTGGCCGAATGCTTGACCCGCGGCTGCTTCCACAGCTCGACCGCCAGTGAGACGGTGATCAGCGAGTAGAGCAGGTTGCGCAGGTTGGCGACGTCGTCGGGCAGCGGCTCGGAGTAGTCGAACTTGTCGATGTAGGCGACGGCCTCCTCGGCGTGCGGAAACACCTCGTCGTAGAAGGCCCGGATTTGCTCCATCGAGCTGTTGACGCGTTTGACGTAGCGCTCGTGGCCGTCCTCGATCGCCCACTCGGGCACCAGGTGCTCGAGTTGCGAAAACTCCGGCGGCAGTGCGGTGTTCATTGCTGACCCGATTCGCCGGCCGCGACATAGTCGCCGACCATCTTGTGCAGGTGGCGCAGCAGGATCTCCTCGTCATTCATCGTGAAGTGGGTCAGCACACCGCTGTTGAGCATCGCCTGCAGGCCCTCCGACGGACTGGCGTCTTCGAGGATGATGTCGTTGAGGAAGGTGACGGTGAGCTCCTGGCCGAGCCGTTCCCTGTGCGTCTTGGGCGGCTGATAGAACATCTCGACTTCGAACACGTGCGAGTGCGGTCCGGTGGGCCAGTGGGCGTGGGTGGTGAACCCCGATGCGCCGAAGATGAGGACGAAGTTGGGGAAGAACTGGAACGAGTCGAACCCGTACTTCTCGGACCGTGTGGGATTGATCCCTGGAGGCATCGGTCCCCGGTCGAGCTTTTTGTTCCAGGGCCCCGCCGCGCTGGCTTCCATGACGCATTCAATCGGCTTGGAATATGGCGTCTTTCGCGATGGCTCACCGGCGAAAGAGAACATCCGATGCGGGCCGCTCAGTTGGTAGGCCAGGGCATCGGTGAACGGGTTCGGCTGGTCGAAGGCGTCCCTGGCCTCCGCGGTGAGAGCGCCGAACGACGACGCGTGCAGGTACGGTCCGTGGTAACTCTCGGCGAAGCTGTCGACGAAAATCTTCCAATTGCACTGCAATTCGGCCGAAAACTTATAGACCTGGTGCGGGCCGTCAAATGGATAGCCCTCGAGGCCGTGGGCCAGTTCGCCGAGGAAGGAACGCAGCGGCTCGGTGTTGTCCGGGTTGAGGTTGATGAAGATGAAGCCTTCCCACACCTCACACTGCACCGCCGGCACCCGGCAGCTGTCGGCGTCGAAGTCCAGCAGCAGGTCCTTGCGGGTGGCCGAGTGCAGCGAGCCGTCCAGCTTGTAGCGCCAGCCATGGAAGCGGCAGTACAGCAGCGGAGCGCGGCCGGAGACTTCTTGGAAGGGGTCGTCTTCCCACAACATCTTGTTGCCCCGGTGCGGGCAGATGTTGTGGAAGGCGCGGATCACCCGGTCCTTGCCGCGCACGATGATGATCGATGTGTTCAGGAATTTGAACTCGCGGGTGAAGTAGCTGCCCGTGCGCGGGACGCGTTCGACCCGTCCGACGTAGAGCCAGGTCTTCTTGAAGACGTGTTCGCGTTCCTTCTCGTAGAACTCTTCGGACACGCAGTCTTCGAGCGACACCGGGCCGCGGCCGAGTTCGGGATATGCGTCGGTCCAGTGCCCGGTCGGGGGCTTGGCGACGGCGATGGGCTGATTCATCCCCGTTCCTCCTACGTGGTGCGGCCGACGGTAGCAGTCGCGCGAGGCACCAATAAGGTGTACCGACGCAACACCCTGTTGCATACTTGGAACACCGATGGAACAGAATCTGCCCTTTGACCTCGATGCCCTGCTGGTATTCGGCAAGGTGGTGGACTGCCGCAGCATCTCGAAGGCGGCGACATCGCTCGGAATGCCCAAATCCACGGTGAGCCGCAAGCTGACCAAGCTGGAATCCGACCTGGGCATCAAGCTGCTGCGCAAGAACACTCATCAATTCACGGTCACCGACCTCGGCGAGCGGATCCACGACCACGCGATGAACATCTTGGCCGAGGCCAATGGCGTGCGGGCACTGGTGGAGGCCAGCAAGCAGGAACCGCACGGGGAGCTGCGGGTCGCGATACCGGTGAGCCTCGGCATCGACTACGCGTCCCGGGTCGGCGCCACCTTCCTGCAGCGGTACCCCCACTCCCGGTTGGATATTCGGTTGGTCGACGCGATGGTCGACCCGATCAAAGACGGTTTCGACGTCGTGTTCGGTCCGGGACCGCTGCAGGATTCGACGCTGATCGCACGAAAAGTGTTTGACCTGAATCTGTTCCTCTGCGCCTCGACGGGATTCGTGCAGACGCTGCCGGAGCCGGTCACCGATCCGTTGCAGTTGAACGCGCTGCCGTTCATCGACTTCGGCTTCTGCGGGCCCCAGAAGCTGGCGCTGACAAAGTTCGACCGACGATTCGAGCTGTCTCCCCGGGTGCGGGCCCGAGCCAACAACTTTCAGGTGTGCAAGGAGTACATTCTGCAGGGCCTCGGCATCGGCGCGATGCCCACCCAGATCATCTGCGCGGAAGAATTGAGACAGGGCACCATCGTGCCGGTCCTTCCCGAATGGGCGGTCGAACCCCTCGCCGTGCACATGATCTACCCCTTCGAGCTGTCCTTCTCCACCCTGATCAGCGCCTTCTACGACACGGCCTGTCAGATCATCGTCGAGAACATCGCCAGAGCCGAGACCTAACGCTCGTCGACAATGAGACAATCGCCTGATGTCCAGCGAATCCGAAAAGCGACCGCCGGCCGCGCCCACACCGCCACGGGTGCAGGTCACGCCCGAGGACGTGGAACGGTACGCCGACGAGGACCAGGCGCGCGAGGCGCTGGACGAGCGCCGGCTCCGCGACGAGCAGCCGCCGCATCACCACTAGCCCTAAAAAGGCGCAGACTGGTAGCTATGAGTCTGGCAGAAAAGCTGCTCCCGCAGGTGCTGCGGGTGCACGACACGGTGTATCAGAAGACGAACGGCTGGATCGGTCACCGCACGCTGTGGATACCGAGCCTGCTGCTGCATACCGTCGGCGCGAAGACCGGTAAGCAACGCACGACGTCGCTGACCTACGCCCGCGACGGTGACAACTACCTGGTGGTCGCCTCCAAGGGAGGCGCGCCCGAGTCTCCGGGCTGGTACCACAACCTGAAGGCGCATCCCGACGTCGAGATCAACGTCGGCCCAAGGCGTTTCGCTGTCACCGCACGACCGGTGCTGCCCGACGATCCGGACTATTCGCGGCTATGGCAGATCGTCAACAAGAACAATCAGAACCGGTACAACGAATACCAGAAGCGGACGTCGCGACCCATCCCCGTCGTCGTCCTGGCCCCGAAAGGCTAAAGGCCGCAGGCCGCGCAGCTCAGGTCGCGCCCCTAACCGAGAGCGAAGACCCGTACCTCCGCCGATTTCCCCTTCAAAGCGTGCGGTCCCCGATCGAGGAGTCCGGGCGGTCGAGAGGCCAGTGCGTCAACGCACGAACCGGTGATAAGGATGGCGTCACCCGTCGTCTTGGTGAGTTGCTCGACGCGCGCGGCGACGTTGACCGCGTCACCGATCAAGGTGAACTCGAGCTTGCCTGCGCCTCCTATGCTGCCGGCGATCACCTTGCCGGTGTTGACGCCGATTCCGATGCGAAGTTCACCGCCGAATCGCTGCGTCACCAGACGATGGATAAGTGCGGCCGCTCCCACCGCCGCGTCAGCATGGTGTGCGAGGTCGTTGGGCGCCCCGAATACGGCCAAGGCCCCGTCGCCGAGGAATTTGTTGACGTGACCACCGGCCTCGACGACGGCGGGCACCACGATTTCGAACAGCGCGTTGAGCCGGGCGACCGTGTCCTCGGCGGAGTTCGCCTCCGCGAACGGGGTGAAGTCGCGAATGTCGACGAACATCACGGTCACCTCGCGGCGCTCACCGGTGAACACGTCGTCGCCCTGCTGAAGCAACCGCGCGGCCAAAGCGGGATCGACGTAGGTGCCGAACGCGCCCTGAAGTCGTTGGCGCTCAGCCAAACCCGCCTGCATGCGGTTGAACGACGCGGCCAGTGCACCCAGGTCGTCGTCCTGAACGACCGGCAAGCGTCGGCCATAGTCGCCCGCGGCGACGCGTTCGGCGCCTTTGGCGAGGTCGCGGACGGGTTGCAGCGAGAGCGAGAACCCGATGCCGACGGTGATCGGCACCGCGAAGACGAGCGTCAAGGCGCAGCCGACCAGGACGGACAGGATCGGGGCATCGCTGACCGGGTGCAGCACCGTCGCAAGCATGGCGCCACCGACGGTGTACGCGAAGGCGGCCGCGAGCATGGACACGTTCGATCGCGTGGCAAACGTGGGGCGCGAGCGCGGCAACGAATCGCCGATGCCCGTGTCACCGGCGAGGGCGATCCTGACGGGCCGCTGCATCGCCTCCGCGATGCTGTGAAAAGCGATCAGCTGCACCGCTATTCCGATGACGGCGCCGCGGATCCCGTATTGCAGCAATCGTGGCCCCGTCGCACCGGCGATCGCGCCGACGACGACCGACAAGGCGGCGGCCCATATGCCGGTACCCCACACCGTTCGGACGGTCGAGCTGCGCACATACCGGTACGTGGCCTCGAGGGCGGTCACTCCGTCGGCGCCGTCGCCCCTGGCCCACTGTTTCACCAGGCGCGCCCATCCGTGGTCCGGGAAAACCATGATGCCTACGAGCACCACCACGGCGACAACGGTGACGGCGGTCGCACCGAGGTAGCGGCCGGACTTTTCGGAGACGACGATCGGAAGCGACACGAACACCGTGTAGACGGGCAGCGACACGAGAAACCCCGCAGCGCACAGGGCCCACCAGTAATACCTCGGTCCGCAACGATCCCATGTCCACTGCCAGATACGGTCCATGCCGGGAGGTTAAAGCGTCCCCGGGGGCGATGCGCGGGAAAAGGCCCACATCGGCCCGGCTGCGGCGCTGAGGCACGATGTCTCCCATGGTTGCCGTGTACCGCGCGCCGATGCGATCCCGCAACGATGCCGTCGACCCACAGGCCGCGATCGATCGCGCCCGCCGGCTCGGGGTGTGCGGGTTTGGGCAATTCGTGAACCGGCCGGGCGAACAGGAGCGGCTTGTCCATCGGGTCGACCGATTCGTTGACGTCGACGAAGGCTCGTTTGTGTGGACCCGCGACACCCACGGGTGGTTCTGGTTGGGTCGCATCTGCGGGCCTTACTGCTACGACGCCGACCCAAGCGCCGCAGCGGTGGACTTGGTGCACATACGACCCTGCGAGTGGCTGTCCGTCCCGATGCTGGAGCAAGACGTGCCGGTCGCCGTCGTCGCGACATTTCGTCGAGGCGGACGGAACTTCCAGGAGATCCATCACGCCTCGGTCGGTGTTGAGACACAAGCCATTTGGGATGCGCGGACGAATAAGCCGGCCGGAACCTAGAGCACCGCGGCGCTGCCCAACGCGCTTGACGTCGGCGAGTGCGGAAACGCGGCGACAACCGACGGTGAACCGGGGCAGCGCACATTCAGACGTGCACGCCGATGGGCGTCGTGTTCGCATCGACGGTGAACTTCCGCTGAACGAACCAATAACGCCAGTGTGAGTCGGGACAGTTCCAGCGGGCGTCTTGCAGGAAGTCAGCTCCGCCATGCGAAGCTACGTGTTCGATGGCCGGAACCAAGGAGTGCAAGCAGTGAGAGCCCTCGTCGCCGGCGCCGCCGGATTCCTGGGGTCCCACCTGTGCGATCGTCTCCGCCGCGACGGCATCGAAGTCATCGGACTCGACAATTTCTGCACCGGTAGGCGCGAAAACATGATGCATCTCGAGGCAGACCCGGGCTTCCGTTTCATCGAGCACGACATCACCCGGCCCGTAGCCGCGGTCATGCCAGGTCCACTGGACGTCATCTTCAACCTGGCCTGCCCCGCATCGCCGCGCGCTTACCAGCGCGATCCGCTGTTCACCCTCGAGACCAACTACACCGGGACCAGAAACCTACTGGAACTGGCGCGCGAGCGCGGGGCGACGATCCTGCAGGCCTCCACCAGCGAGGTCTACGGGGATCCGACTATCCATCCGCAGGCCGAAACGTACTGGGGCAACGCCAACTGCTTCGGCATGCGGGCCTGCTACGAGGAAGGCAAGCGGGTTGCGGAGACGCTGATGCTCGAATACGCGCGGCGCTACCGCGTCCGCATCAAGGTCGTCCGCATCTTCAATACCTACGGTCCGAGGATGGATCCGGCCGACGGGCGAATCATTTCGTCGTTCATCGTCCAGGCGCTACGCGGTGAACCGATCACCGTCTTCGGGGACGGCAGCCAGACCCGTTCCTTTTGTTACGTCGACGACCTCATCGAAGGGCTCGTGAAAATGGTGGCGAGCGAAGCTTCGTTCACCGGACCCGTCAACCTCGGCAGCCCAGCCGAACGCACCGTGCTCGAAACAGCAAGGCTGATCAAGGAAATGACCGGCTCCCCCTCCGTGACGGTCTTTCAGCCACTGCCGGCGGACGACCCGAAGCAGCGCAGGCCGGACATCGCCCTCGCCGAGTCCGCCCTCGGCTGGAGGCCGCGAGTCAGTTTCGAAGAAGGCGTCGAGCGGACAATCGAATATTTCACCGGCATCGGCGGATCCGACTCCCAGACAGGCGTCCAGTGGTGAGGATTGCACTGGCTACCTTGGGAACTCGGGGCGATGTCGAGCCGTGCGCCACCATCGGTCGCGAGCTGCAGCGCCGAGGTCACGACGTACGCATGGCGGTCCCGCCAAACTACCTTGGCTTCGTCGAGTCGGCGGGGCTTGCTGCGGTCCCCCACGGCCCGGACCAGATTCGGCAGAACGCGGAGATCGCCCGCAAATACGGGGAGACTCCGAACCCAGTCTTCATGGCGTGGGTGATTGCCGAGGATCTCAAACGGCTCTGGCCGCAGCTGGGCACAGCGCTCACGTCACTGGCAGACGGGGCGGACTTATTGTTGACCGACGCGAGCCAGCAGGGGCTGGCCGCCAATATTGCGGAATACTACGACATCCCGCAGGCCGCGCTGCACATCTACCCGCTCGGGCGTGACACGGGTACGCAAGTAACCAAAGAGGCCGAAGACGCCGTGCGCCAAACGTTGGGCCTGCCGGAGGGATCGGGGTCCTCGGCGCGACAACCGCTGGAGATCCAGGCCTACGACGAACTCTTCTTCCCCGGGCTGGCAGCCGAGTGGGCGAAATGGGATGTCCGACGGCCTTTCGTTGGCGGGCTGACGCTGGAATTACCGACGGAGGTCGACGACGAGGTCTCGTCATGGATTGCCGCGGGCACGCCGCCGATTTACTTCGGCTTCGGGAGCAGCGCGCGAGTCGCTTTCCCCGCCGGCCTGCTCGAGATGATCAGCTGGGCCTGCGCGCAACTAGGCGAGCGTGCGCTGATCTGCAGCGGCGTAAGCGATCTGGCCGACATCCCGCAAAACGACCACGTGATGGTTGTGGGCGCGGTGAACCACTCGGCCGTCTTTCCCGCTTGCCGTGCGGTCGTTCACCACGGGGGCCCCGGCACCACGTTCGCCGGCATACGGGCCGGTAAACCTACGCTGGCCCTTGCCGTTTCGGTCGATCAGCCGATGTGGGCTGCTGCGGTCGGCCAGCTGGGCGTCGGCATCGGACGGCACTTTTCCGCAACCACTCCGGATTCGCTGCTCGCCGACCTGCGGGCCATCCTCACTCCGCATTGCGTAGCTCGAACCCTCGAGGTCGCCGCCCAGATGGCCACACCCGCCGAAAGCGCCGCCACCGCAGCCGGTCTGCTGGAAGACGCGGTCGTCCAATACGCCGGCTGAACGCCTGTCAGCGCTCATCGGAGCGGCGAAGTTGCCTGTCCGAAACGCTCCGATAAGACGGCATCTCGAAGTCGGGGAAAGCGCAGATGTCGCCGCGATCCCTGACCCGCTCTAACCAGTAACGCTGATCGGCGGCCGAGGTGCAGGCATAGATTTTCATGTACGTCGCCGCGAACGGGAACAGGAAGCCGTTGCCGACAGCCTGCCAAACGGCTGCCGCCACACCGGGGGTTTCGACCCCTCGATAGTCGTCCAGCGCGATCACTCCCCGTCTGGCCGTGTGAGTCACGGCGAGGATGATGTCATTGGCGACGCACTGGTACCCGTGACAACCGTCGATGTGGACGAAGCGGAGGCTGCGGTCTCCGAGATCGAGCTCTGAGGATTCGCAGACCTCCAGCGTTGGCCGGCGAGTGTGGAAACGGTCCCAGTTGGTGAGGAACTGCTGCTGGTCCAAGCCCGAGTACTGCTGGCGTGGGGCTTCGGCGATGTCGGCGTGATTCATCACGCCGCCGAACAGATCGCAGATCACCAGTTCTTCGTCGTCCCGCAGGCCATAGCCCATCAAGATGGCGGACTTGCCCTGATATGCGCCGATTTCGAGCATGTCGCCCTTGACGCCCTCGGCCGTCTGGCAAGCGAGCAGTTTGCTGAACAGCTCGACGTCGGCCTCGAAAAACCAGCCGTCGACCTTGTCCATCTGCTCGGTGTAGAGGGCCCAAGTGGCATCGGTCATGACGCGCTCCTGCGCATGAACTCCTCCAGCGCGGTTGTGGGCCGCCGATTTTCGTGAGGTCAATATGGCGAGCGGCGTGCGGTTTGAACGGTATCAGTTCTGCGCCCAGCCGCAATCGATGCCGCAGCCAGCCGTCAGCCCTCGACGGCGAACAGCCCCCACTCGCCCGTCACACCCTTGAGCGTGTGCTCGCCGCGACCGGCGAAGCGCAGGTCCGACCCGGCGACCAGGTCGACGACGATGCGCGAAACGAGCACCTCGCCGGCCCGGGCCGCTGCCGCCACCCGCGCTGCGATGTGGACGGCGATGCCGCTGATGTCGTCGTCGCGCAACTCGACCTCACCCGTGTGTACGCCCGCCCGAACCTCGAGACCGAGGCTCCGCATGACGTCGCGGATCGCCATGGCGCACCGGATCGCCCGCGCGGGCCCGTCGAACCGGGCGAGAAAGCCGTCGCCCGTCGTGTTGACCTCACAGCCCTTGAAGCGTGCGAGCTGGCGTCGTACCTGGGCGTCATGCCTGCCGAGCAGCTCCTTCCACCGTTGGTCGCCAAGCTCGACCGCCCGCTTCGTCGAGTCCACGATGTCGGTGAACAACACGGTGGCCAGGACGCGCTCGACCGCCGGCTGCGGGCGGACGCCGGTGAGGAACTCCTCGACCTCGTCGAGCAGCGCGTCGGCGTCACCCGTGAAGAACAGATGGTCGCCGCCGTCAATCTCGACGAACTTGGCCCCGGGGATGCGATCGGCGAGGTAGCGACCCATCTCGCACCTCACCATCCGGTCGTCGTGCCGGTGCAGCACGAGCGTCGGCGCCTGGATCGCCGGCAGCACGTCACGGATGTCCAGCTGCGGATAAAGCGCGAAGATGTTGCGGACCATGCCGGGGCTGGCCGCCACGCGCTGCAGCCGCGCCCACCACCGCCGAAAATCGGCGTCGCCCCGCCGGCTCGGCGCCCATGCACCCAATCCGACGCCCTCGCCCCAGCCTGCCGCGCTCACCTCAACCAGCGCCGACAGCTGCTCCTCGGTGACACCGAGCGGGTAGTCGGCCGTTCGGAGCAGGCGGGAGAACGAGCCATAGAGGACAAGCGCATTCACGCGATCGGGATGGCTGGCCGCCGTCAGCATCGCCATCGTGCCGCCTTCCGAGACGCCCACCAGGTCGGCGCGTTCACATCCGGACGCATCCATGACGGCGCGCAGGTCATCGACGGACTCTTCCAACGTCGGCGCGTGCATCACCGGATCCGAGAGACCGGTGCCCCGCTTGTCAAAGGTGACGACGCGACGAAAGGACGCGAGCCGCGAGTAGAAGTGAACGACCGACGGCTCCTCCAACATGATGTCGAGGTGCGAGATGAAGCCGGGCGCGACGACGAGGTCGGGACCCATTCCGGCTACCGAAAACGCGATGTTAAGGCCACCGCTCTTGGCATAGTGAATGTCCGTCGGGACGTTCATGGTCGAACCTTACGCCGCGTGGGCCCTACGACGGCGCACGGAACGGATACCGTGCATGACATGCGTCGGGTGGACTACGTCATTCACTATGTCGAGTCGCTGCGCCGGTCGGTGGCGTTCTACCGCGACGTGATCGGCCTTCAGGTCCGAATCGAGGGCGACGGCTATGTCGAGTTCCACATGGAGAACACCAAGTTCGCGCTTTTCGAACGCTCGAAGCTGCCGGAACTCATCGGTCGCGAGGGCGGCAACCCGCCCTGCGGTGAGATCGGCTTCGTGATCGACGACGTCGATGCGGAAGCGGAACGGCTGCGCGGGCTCGGTGTCGAGATCCTCACCGGACCGGTGGATCGACCATGGCGCGAACGGACGCTGCACATCGCCGACCCGGACGGCAACATCGTCGAGTTGGCGCAGAAGCTGCGGTGATCCTCGCCGTCGACCTCGGTAAGACGTCCTGCCGGGCCGCGGCGGGCGGCCGCAGGGCCGAGGGCGCGGGCGCGCCGGGGCTCGCGACGCCCGGCGGCGTGCGGGCCGCGGAGGCGGCCATCTTGGCGGTGGCGCAAAAGTTCGGGCCGGTCGACGAGGTGGTCGTGGGCGCCGCCGGTGCGCTGGCGGCACCCGACGCGGCGCGCGCACTGGGCGACGCGCTGTTGGCATCGCTGCCGGCCCGACGCGTCGCGGTGACCAGTGACGCCGTGATCGCGCACGCGGGCGCGCTGAACGGACAGGCGGGCGTCGTGCTGATCGCGGGCACCGGCGTGGTGGCGCTCGCGATCGACACGACCGGCGCGCTGCGCACCGCCGACGGTTGGGGCCCCTGGCTGGGCGACGAAGGCGGCGGCGCGTGGATCGGCGCCGCCGGGCTGCGTGCGGCGCTACGCGCCCACGACGGGCGCGGTCCGTCCACCGCGCTGCTAGAAGCTGCACGCGCCCGCTTCGGCGCGCCGGAGACCTGGCCCGCGCAGCTCACGGGCGCCGCCGCGGTCGCGTCGTTCGCGCCCGACGTCCTGGCGGCGGAGGGTGACGCCGCGGCGCTGGGGATCGTCAGCGCCGCCGCGCAGGCGCTCGCCGCGACCGCCCGCGCGGCCGGCCATGGCCCGGTGGCGATGGTCGGTGGGCTGGCGGGAGTCCAGGCGCTCCGCTCGGGGCTCGACCTCATCCCCGCGGCCGGCGACGCGCTCGACGGCGCGCTGCGGCTTTCAGCGATCCACGAGCCCTACCTGATTCGCGTGCAGGCGGATCCGAAAGTCCCTGTCCCGCAAGGGCTCGACGCGCTCGCCACCGAGGCCGTGCGGCCAGGCCTGGACGACCTCGACGCGCGGCCCATCGGCGAGGTCGTCGCGCTGCTCGTTGCAGCCGAGGGCGAAGCGCACGAGGCGGTGGCCACGGCGGTCCCGCAGATCGCGGCGGCGGCCGAGGCGATCACCGCACGGCTCGAACGCGGCGGCCGCCTGATCTACGCCGGTGCCGGGACACCCGGCCGGCTCGGGGTGCTCGACGCGGCCGAGTGCGGGCCGACGTTCGGCACCGACCTGGTGCGTGGCGTGATCGCCGGCGGGCCAACGGCTTTGACCGAGGCGATCGAGGGCGCGGAGGATGCGTTCGATCCCGCCAATCTCGCGGACCTGACCGCTGCCGACGCGCTCGTGGGGATCACGGCGTCGGGCCGCACGCCGTACGTGGTGGGAGCCCTCGCGCACGCCCGCACGATGGGTGCGCTGACCGTCGCGATAGTCAACAACCCGCGAAGCGAAGCGTCCGCCGACCTCGTGATCGAGCTGCTGACCGGGCCGGAGGTGCTCGCCGGGTCCACCCGGCTCACCGCCGGGACGGCGCAGAAGGTGGTGCTCAACGCGCTTTCGACGAGCGTGATGATCGCGCTCGGCAAGGCCTTCGGACCGCGGATGGTCGACGTGCGGGCGACCAATGCGAAGGTGCGTCGTCGCGCGGTGCGGATCGTTCGCGACGTGGCCGGCGTCGACGAGGAGACCGCGGCGACCGCGCTGGCCGCCGCGGGCGGTCACGCCAAGACCGCGATCGTCGCATTGCTCGCGGGCCTCGATGCGGCCGAGGCCGCCGCCCGGCTCGACCGGGCGCGCGGACGCGTGCGGGCCGCGTTGGGTGGGACATGAATGAAGTCGTCCCGCGGGCCGGTGTCACGCCCGTATCGTGAGGATCGTGTGTGAGCCAGCGTGCGGCCCGCCGGCTCTGGTCAGCCGCCGTCAGCTGCTAGCGCTCGCCGGCGGCGCCGGGGCGGCGTCCCTGCTCGGCAGCCCGCCTTCGGCACCGGCTCCTCCCCCGACATCGACAATCGGTGCGCACCTGACCGCCACGACTTCGGCACTGCTGCTGTGCCGGGACGCCTGGGGCGCCCGACCGGCCCGCTCCGGAGGGAAGCGCCACACCATCACCCGGATGACGCTCCACCACGAGGCCGTCGTCCTCGGCGAAAACCGCAATGCCCCAAACCATCTCCGCCAGGATCAGCGATTCCACCAGGATCAGCACGGATGGGTCGACATCGCCTATCACGTCGGCGTCGACCGCAATGGCAACATCTACGAACTGCGCAGCACCGAGATCGCGGGCGACACCGCGACGGACTACGACACGACGGGCCATTTCCTGGTTCTTTGCGAAGGAGACTTTGATCAAGAGGCCGTGCCGGAGGCCCAGCTTCAGGGGGCGGCGCGCGCGTTCGCCTGGGCCGCCCAGAATTTTCGCGTTTCGACCGACACGCTGGCGGGCCATCGGGACCTGGCCCAAACCTCGTGCCCGGGTCGAAACCTGTACGCCCACCTATCCTCGGGCGACCTCAAGCGCCGCATCGACGATCTCCTCGGCGCGGGCGGAGTGGATCTTCAGCGCTTCTGCGGACCCGACGCGGCCGCACGGGTCGCGTCAATCGAGGCCGGCAACTGACCACCGCCATCCGCTCGTCGGAGGCCGCCGGGATGCGAATCGCCGGAAATGTTTGCAGTCCTTCAGCAGCGGGCATCTCGCTGAGCACGGGCTAAGAAGGGGTCAGCATGTCGGTCACACATCTCAGCGGTTTCGCCAACGCCTGCCAGGAGGCCGTGACGGCCGTCCTCCATGCCATCACCACTCACGGGGACGAACGCCGAGAGCACCTCTCTGATGCCAAATCGGCGGTCGACACGGCCTTACGCGATGCCCATAGCGGTGAGGAATGGTACCTGGCCGAGCACCTGCGTCAGGGGATCAAGGGTGTGGAGACCCGCCTGCGCGACGCTTCCTAGCCGCTCGCCATCCCACTGGTCGTCCTC
Source organism: Mycobacterium sp. 1482292.6 (assembly GCF_001672995.1). NCBI lineage: Bacteria > Bacillati > Actinomycetota > Actinomycetes > Mycobacteriales > Mycobacteriaceae > Mycobacterium > Mycobacterium sp. 1482292.6. The sequence goes on from NZ_LZKV01000091.1 coordinate 118,238, forward strand.
GTCGACCTGGCGAGCCGAGCCAGTCAACCGGTGACGCGCAATCCCTTTCGCTGCGCCAACTCCTCGTCGGTAACCCGTTCGAGCATCGGCTGCCCGGGCACGCGGAACAGGGTGAGGACGAAGCTGCAAGGAATGTCGGTGCGGTTGTTGGCGTCCTGATAGTGGATCACGTCGCCGCCCGGCCCCCAGAACGCGTCTCCAGCGCGCAGGACGCGTGGCGGCTCACCCTCGATCTCGAACAACAACTCACCGTCGATCATGTAACCGAACCCCGGGCCGCCGGGAAGGCGATGTGGTGGGTAACCCGGGGCCCCCGGCGGATGGCTGATGAGAACCGTCATCACATGGGCATCGTCGGGAATCAACGCCGACGGTACTTCCTGCAACACGGTCATAGTTGAGGTCGAATCGGAGTCGGTCGTGTCCTGCACCATTCGTTGCCCCTCTTATGGTTGCGAAACGGGCGCACGACCGGAGTGTGCGTCGATCCAGTCGGAGTATCGGGTGGTGAAGATGGTGGCGTTCTCAGCGGGCGCGAGGGTGTGATCGTCGATCACGGCACCGAAGTAGGGCGCCAGTGCGTCGGTCACGACGTGACGATGATCGCCAACGGCGGCAAGGCCCATGCGAACAAAGTCGTCCATCCCTATTGCCTCTGGCCCGGCGATCTCCATCACTGCGTTGATGGGGCTCCCGCCGGCCGCGTGGGCCACGGCCGTCGCGACATCGTTGGCGGCGATAGGACGAAACAACGCGTGCGGCAGCCTGACCACGTCACCTTCGGTCGCGGAATCGGCCAGTCCAACGGCGAATTCGAAGAAGGGCGTCGCTCGCACGATCGAATAAGGCCGACCGGACTTCCTGATCAGGTTTTCTTGAACGGCTTTCGCGGTGTTGTAGCCGCTGTCCGGCATCGTCTGCGCACCCACAACGGACAACGCCACATGGTGGTTGACTCCGGCTTCTTGTTCAGCCGCAAGGAGATTGGTGGTCGTGGTGGTGAAGAAGCGCATCACGGGTTCATCGTCGAACTCTGGCGAATCAGCGACATCGACCAGCACATCAGCACCGGCGAGCGCGCCGCCAAGGCCTGCGCCGGTGAATGAATCGACACCTGATCGGCGTGAGGCCGCGATCACGTCATGCCCCTGGGCGCTGAGCTTGGAGATGACTTTCGAGCCGATCAGCCCGCGTCCGCCGATGACGACGATCTTCATGATGAACCTTTCACAGTTCGGGTTTCGTCGGGCGCGGCAGGCCGCGACACCGGGCGGAGCAATCCCCGGTATTGGTCGGTCACCAGATCCCGATATTCAGGATGGCGCAGAATGTAGTCACCCGTGATCTTGCACCGCGGGATAACCGTGTGCCCGGCCCTGCGGATCAGTGTGAGCACACCACCGATCATCGCCGAGGACACACCCCGATCACGCCATTGCGAATCGACTTCGGTGGCCATCAACACGATGTGGCCGCGGTAGCGGCGGTAGGGCTGCCAACCGATCACCTGGTCGTCTACGGTGGCCTCGAACCGACCTTCTCGGGCGTTGTCGGCGATGATTGTTAGCAGGCCATGGTTTGCCCTGCGTTCGATAGTGCCCATCGGCGTTGGTGATTCACTCATAGCGGTCAGCCGACGTCCTCGTCATCCCGGTCAAACTCTTGGCGCGCCACACCATAGAACGATGTGCCGTCGTGTGGGCTGCCACTGATCTGACCGCGGTGGCGCCGGGGCCGCAGCGGCGGTTGCTCGGTGTACCCGAACTCGGGCTCCTCAGCGGCCAGGCGCTCATCCAGCGCCAAATTTTCCTTGGGCGAGATCCATCGCAATGGAGCGTCGACCACGATGTCACCATCGTCGTTGCGCACCTCGTCGGAGTCCAGAGATTCGCTGGGGCCCAGCGTATTATCGGGTCCCGGGTCGTCGTAGTCGCCGTCCAAGGTTGTCCTCCTTGACTTTTCGCTCGCCGACCTGTGGCTTTCCCGCCGACTTTGCTTGTGTGTACCGGGAATTCGGACTCCGGGGGTCCACTATCAAATAGGTTCACCGGGGAATTTCAATCCGAAGCGTTTGCATAGTTCGGGGACGCTGTCGACATCCATCTCAAGTTCGTACCGCGCGCAGAGTTGATCCAGCGTCTCTGTCGATATCTTGGCTATGCCGCCGAGGTCGGAAAGTTCGTCGAAGAACTGCTCAAATCCTGCGGGGGAAATGATCTCCAGGATGCGGGCCGGCTCATCGCCCGCGTTCCAGAATGTATGCCATTGGCCTCGTGGCTTGAAAATGAAGTCGGCTGGTCCGCCATAGAGCACCTCGTCGCCAAGCAAAGCGCCCACGCGTCCCTCAATGATGAAGCTGTACTCATCTTCGTTGTGGTGGCGATGAAGTGGTGCGGCCAACGCTCGGGGTGACATGGGATGCTCGAGCACGGAGAAACGCCCTTCCGCCTGAAACCTATCCAGGATGTGGCGGATACCGACCGTCCCGTTGAACACGTACTTGCCTTCGGTGCGGCCGACCGACTTGGCCGACGGGCCGCCTGGCCTCAAGATGTCGTTTGTCACTGGGATCCTCCGTCAGCTCAGTTGCGCCCGGCCATGATGCCGCCGTCGACATTGAGAATCGCGCCGGTGACCCAGCTGGCCGCGTCGGAGAGCAGATAGGTGATGGCGTTGGCGACGTCGGCGGGGGTGCCGACTCGCCCCAGGGGATGAATCGGCGCGAAAGTGTCCAGGGTGGAGTCGATCTCGTCCTTCGGGACCCACCGCTCGAGAGCGGGGGTTTTGACGGCGGCCGGCGCTACGGCGTTGACGCGGATCTGATGCCCGGCAAGCTCGATGGCCAGGTTGTGGGTGAGCGCATGCAGCCCGGCTTTCTGCATCGAATGGCCGGTCGATGGGGTCACGCCCAGTGCCTGATGCGCCCACATGCTACCGATGTTGACGATGGACCCGCCCTCGCCGCGTGCGATCATGCCCGCGACGACGGTCTGCGTCAGGAAGAACAAGGCGAAGTTCAGCTCCATGTAGGAGTCGTAGTCCTGCGAGTCGTACGCGAGAAACGGCTTCGGGATGAAGAATCCGGCCGCATTCACCAGGAGCGTGGCGTCGCTGTGATTCTCGGAAAGCGCGCGCTGCGCGTCGGCGACCGCCGCACGGTCCGTCAGGTCGGCGACGATGCCCGAGGCTTCCCCGTCGCTCGTCAGCTCGCTGACGGTGTCGTCGACGCGCGCCTTCGACCGTCCGACGATCACCGCGCTGCCGCCGTGACCGACGATGTCGATCGCGACCTGCCGCCCCATGCCGGCACTACCGCCGACAACGATGACCTTCTTGCCATCGAAATGCATAAGCGGGGTCCCTTCCTGGCTCTCCTTGACAGCTACGAGTGGACCCGGACGGACGATCCCGCGGTCGCTCGTACCTAGGCTGCGGCCGGCCCGGGTGAACTGTCATCACCCCAACCACCCATTCACCCGGGTGAGAATGCGCCGCCTGAAGCGACGCGTGAATGAATAGGGCGGTAACGATTAGTAATTACGTTCGCGTAAATACAGTTACCTTTGACTGCACGATCTTTTGGCGAAACGCAGACCGTTGACCCTCGCCCTGGAATCAGCCCCGATTTGGGGCGATGGCGCGTACCCTGAGCGGTATGTCCAAGACCAAGACCAGGGTCTGTGTACATTGCGGCCATACGTTCGATCCAAACGACCGGCCGCGGGATTTGTCCGATCCGGAATGGCTTCCGGCCGCCTCAGTCTATTGTTCGCATGATTGTAGTGACCGGTTCCATTGCGATATGGGTCATTGCTGCTCGGCCCACGCGAAGGGGAAGGCTCGGCGCCACGCCGCCAAGGCGGCCCGGTAGCCGAGACCATCCGGCGATCGGCGACGCCCGCTGTGCGGGGTGCTAGGTCTGCGGGTCCGGTGGGGCACCGTGCCGCGGGTGGTACAGCAGAGCACGGACCAGCGGCCGCGGGCCGACGGACCGGAGCATCTGGCTGGCCGGACGGACCCGCACTCGCTTCGGCCACCAGAACCAGCGGCCCATCACCGTCATGATCGACGGCGTGATGAGGGTTCGGACGACGAAGGTGTCGAACATCAGACCGATCCCGATCGTGGACCCGAACTGACCGATCGCCCGCAGATCGCTGGAGAGCATCGCGGCCATCGTGACGGCGAAAACCACACCGGCCGCGGACACCACCGGGCCCGTCACGCCGACGCCGCGGATGAGTCCCGTGTTCAGGCCGGCTCCGATCTCTTCCTCGATTCGGGACACCAGCATCAGGTTGTAGTCGGACCCCACCGCCAAGAGCACGATCAACGCGAATTCCGTTGCCACCCAGTGCAACTGGAAGTGGCCCAGGTGCTGCCAGATCAGCGTCGAGAATCCGAACGCCGCGCCCAGCGACAGCACGATCGTGCCGACGATGACTCCCGCGGCGACGAGAGCGCGGGTAACGATCACCATGATGATGAAGATCAGCACGATCGACGCCACCGCGGCGATCAGCAGGTCGTACCAGGCGCCAGTGGCGATGTCGTTGAATGTTGCGGCGGTGCCGCCGAGATAGATGTCGGCGTTCTCCAGCGAGGTGAGCTTCAGCGCCTCCTTGGCCGCGTTGCGCTCTTGCTCGACGGACTTGATGCCTTCCGCGGTCGCCGGGTCCACGGAGTGAGTGATGATGAAGCGCGCTGCCTTTCCGTCGGGCGACACCATCAGGCTCAACCCGAACTGGAAGTCGGAGTTCTGGAAGATCTCCGGCGGCAGGTAGAACAGGCTTTCCACCCGAGCGTCGTTGAACGATTTGCCCATTACGGCGTTCGTGTCGGTCAGCCGATCGAACTGATCGACCAGGTTGTCGAACGTGCTGTAGATGGTCAGCGTCGTATCGCGGATCGACTTGGTGACGGCGATGTTCTCCGGGATGATCGCCAGCAATTCGCGCGTGGCCTTGGCTGTGTTGGAGAGATCGCCGGTGAGGGCGTGGAACTTTTCGGCCAGCTGATCGAATCCGTCCAGCGCGTCGAACAGCGACCGTAGCGACCAGCAGATCGGGATGTCGTAGCAGTGCTTCTCCCAGTAGAAGTAGCTGCGAATCGGCCTCCAGAAGTCGTCGAAATCCGCGATGTGGTCCCGGATCTCGTCCGTGATGGCCGCCGTCTCTCCGGTGGTCTTCGAGCTGTCCTCCGCGGCGTCGGCGAGCTTTTGGGTTATCGCGTACTGGCGCTCCAACAGCGCGATCTGGGTGTCGAGATCTCCGATGATCTTCTTGATGTCGGCGACGCGGTCCTTGAGGTAGTTCAGGTTGCTGCGGATCGGCGCGGTTTGCACACTCAGCTGGAACGGAATGGACCCGTCTTCGATCGGTGGGCCGAGCGGTCTGGTGATGCTCTGCACCCGTTCGATGCCCGGCACCCGGAAAATGGCACCGGCAACTTTGTCCAACACCAGCATGTCTCGGGGATTGCGCAAATCGTGGTCCGATTCGATCATCAGCAGGTCCGGGTTCAGGCGGGCCTGGGTGAAGTGCCGATCGGCCGCGTCGTACGCCTGCACCGAGGCCGCGCTCTTCGGCAGGTAATACAGGTCGTTGTAGCGCGGGGTGAAGCCCGCGAGACCAAGGGCGCCAACGATCGCCAGGATGACCGAGGTCGCGAGGATGGGCGCCGGCCAGCGCACGATGGCCGTCGCCAGGCGGCGCCAGCGGGTGTAGTTGAACTTGCGCTTGGGGTCCAAAAGGCCGAAGCCACTGGCGACTGCAATGAGAGCGGGCGTCAGCGTGACCCCAGCCGCCACCACCACCAGCAGTCCCACCGCGCACGGGAACGCCAGCGAACTGAAGTAGGGCAGCCGGGTGAACTTCAAGCAGGCCAGCGCCCCGACGATCGTCAGCCCGGAGCCCAGGACCACCTTGCTGACGCCGGCGAACGTGTCGTAATAGGCGGCCTCACGGTCCAGACCGCGTTCGCGGCCCTCCTGGTAGCGGCCGACCATGAAAATCGCATAGTCGGTACCCGCTGCGATCGCGAGTGAGGTCAGCAGGTTCACGGCGAAGGTCGACAACCCCATGACGCCGGTTTCGCCCAACAGCGCCACCGCGCCGCGGCCGGCCGCGAGTCCCACGAAGAGGATCACCATGGTCAGCAACACGGTGCTGATGGACCGGTAAACGAACATCAGCATGAGCGCGATGATCACGACCGTGATGATCGTGATCTTGGCCAGGCTCTTGTCACCGACAACAATCACGTCGGCGGTCAGCGCTCCCTGGCCCGCGACGTAGGCCTTGACGCCGGCGGGCGGCTTGGAGTCCGCGACGATCTTGCGCACCGCGGCAACGGATTCGTCGCCGACCGCCCCACCCTGATCGCCTTTGAGGTTGACCTGGACGTAGGCGGCCTTATGGTCGTAGCTCTCCACACCTGAGGACGTGAATCGCTGCCCCCAGAAGTTCAGCGCATGCTCGACGTGTTCGTGGTCGGCCTGGATCTTTTTGACCAGGTCGTCGTAGAACCGGTGGGCGTCCGGGCCGAGCGGTTTGTCACCGACCAGGGTGACCAGGACGAGGTTGTCGGAGTCGTACTCCTTGAACTTCTCGCCGATGTGTTTCATCCCGGTTACCGATGGTGCGTCTGACGGCGAGAGCGGGACGGAAATCTCCTCGGCAACCTTCTCCAACTGCGGGACGAAGACGTTCACCCCGATCGCGATCAGCACCCAGGCCACGACGATCGGCAGCGCCAGCGCGCGGATGGTACGAGCGAGGCGCGGTTTGCGCTCGAGCTCATAGGGCTGCGCGACGGGGATTTCGTCCGTGTCGCTGGTTTGGTCGGTCATGCCGACTTGTCCAAGCAGGAAACTTGCGCGTTGTGCCCGTTGGCCTGTTGCTGATCGACCAATTTGCCGTCAACGGTGATGCGGCAACCGATGAAGGGGCTGTCACCTTGGGCGACGACATAGGCGAAGATGCCGGGCATCTCGGCGACGATCGTCTTCGACCACGGCAATGTCGTGAAGTTCGCCTTCTGCGGCAGCGACTCCGCATCCATCCAGTTGACGACTCCGGTCGTCCCGGGCGGCCCCAGTATTTCGTAGATGGCGGTCTTGGCCGCATAGGGCGGGGTGGCATCCCGGGGATCGGGCTTGGGCAAGCCGGGTCCAGGGAAGACGCCATTGAGTCGCATCACCGCGATGCCGCCGACGGCCAGCGCCACCACCACGACCAGCGGAACCCATGCCCGCGTGAGAAGCCTCAACACCGCGCCCCCCGATTTGGAATGCCCGAAGGGCTGATATTAAGCCATCTCTTCGCTTGTGCCACGGCTAGCCGAACGCCATCACGATCGAGTTGATTCCCGGGGTGGCCGCTAGGGCGACGCTGCAGCAGCGAGCAGGCATCGTCGTCGCCCCTGTGATAGTGAAAGTCGAGCGCCTTTCGCTGATATCTCTGGCCGATCGCGTCCGCTGCCAATACATCGGCCCCCCGTGGCGGCTACCATGTCAGATCCCTACGGTTTCTATGACGGCGAACTGCCCAGCCTGTCCGACGGTGGTGCGGCGAAATCCGGTGGAGGCGAAAAGCGCGTCGAACTCTGCGATGTCGCGTTCCTTGCCACCGGTCATGACCAACATGTTCATGTCCATCATTGTCGGCAGCACGGGACCGCCGAATTCTCCGACGAGATAGTCGATCACGACGAGGCGCCCACCCTCTTGGAGGGCAGCACGGCAGTTTGTCAAGATCCGTATGCAGTTCTGGTCGTCCCAGTCGTGCAGGATGTATTTGAGCACGTACAGATCTGCGGGCGGTACCGACTCGAAAAAGTCTCCCCCCACTGCGTTAAGGCGTTCCCGCAGGCCATCTTTGCGAGCCGCCGCCGCCGCGTAGGGCACGATTTGCGGCAGGTCGAAGACGCCGCCGCGCAGCTCGGGATTCGACCGCATCATCGCCCGAAGAACCTCGCCGTTTGCTCCCCCGACGTCGAGCGCGTACTCGACGCCTCGGGTATCGACCAGCTTCGCGATCTCGATCGCAGCGGCCGCACTGAGATTCGACATGGCTTCGGTGAAATGACTCGCCTCGTCGGGATGTGTGGCTAAGTAGTCGAAGATCGTGCCAGGTATACCGTGGGCAGCCTCCATCTGCCTGGTGCCGCTGCGAACAGCATCCGGGAAGCATCCCCAGGTCAACCAATGACCAGGTGCGGCTTGCGCAAGGACCATGCCACGCAACGAGTTCGGGTCGTCTCTGAGCAGCGTGCTGAGCAGGGGCGTCCCGCTCAGCTGCACACCGTCGGCCGACGTCACAAGCCCCAGCGAGGCGCAGGCCCGGATGAGCCTCCGAGTGGCGTCGGGATCGAGGGACTCCTCCGCAGCGATCGATTCAGCCGTATCGATACTCCCAGCGAGATGATCCGCTAAGTTGAAAGTCGCTGCGGCACGAACGATCTGGGTGACCCAGTAACCAGTCAGCATGGTCATCATCCGCTCGTGGTCTCGGGCTTCGGACGGTACGGGTGGTGTGGTCATCTTTCCTCCAACTTGCCGTGCCTGTTGCGGTACCTTCCTGCGACATCACGGCGGCGGGGATGGTTCGGTCGCGGCCGACGGCTGGCCGGCCAGGGCGGGTTGCGCACCGGGCCGGTCGCGGCAGAGCGCCGCGATGTCACAGGGCACAGGTTGGCACCCGGCGACGGGGTTGGTGATCAACAGCGCGGCGCACAATGCGCCCAGGCCGAAGAGCGCAGCGCTCACCCCTAACACGTGGGCGAATCCGGTGGCGCTCGCCACGCCAACGGTGATCAGGCCCATGGATCCGATCGACATCAGCGCGGCGAGTCGCGAGACGGCGTTGTTGATCCCCGACGCCAGGCCGCCGTGTTCGATCGGCACCGAGGCCAACGTGACGGACATCAGCGGTGTGATGGTCGCGACCAGTCCAATGGCCAGCACGGTCATGCCGGGGATCAGGTCGGTGATCGCGTGAAATCCGTTGGGCTTCGGGCGAATCAGCAGCAGCCCGACCCCCGCCACGGCGGGGCCGACGATCAGGAACGCGCGTGGTCCCACCCGCGCGGCGATGCGGCCGACGTGACGGGCGAACAGGAACGACACCGCTGGGATCGGCAGGGTGGCCAGTCCGGCCGCGGTGGCTGAGTAGCCGCCGATCTCTTGGGTGTAGAGGGCGACGGCCAACGACCCCAGTGTCAACCCGCCGTAGACGAAGGCGGTGACGAGGTTGGCGGCAGCGAAGTTGCGAAAGGCGAACAGCGGCAACGGAAGCATCGGGCATCGGCTGCGGTGCTGCCAGCCCACGAAGCCGGCCAGTGCGGTAATCCCGACCACCGATGGCGTGATGACCATCGGGGCGGTCCAGCCGTCGTGTTGTGATTCGATCAACGCAAACACGGTCGCGGCCAACCCAATCGACGATAGGCCCACCCCGGCCGCATCGACGTGGGCGCCCTCGATGCGCGCCGACATCGGGCACAACCAGAAGGTCAGCGCATATCCGATCGCCATGGGAATCGCAGACACCACGAATATCCAACGCCAGCTGAGGAAATCGACGCACAGTCCTCCTAGCAGGGGGCCCAACGCGAACGCGGCTCCCGTCCATCCGGTCCAGACGCCGATCGCTGCCGACTGGTGCGCTTTGTCGAACACCGAGTTGATCAGCGCCAGCGAGCCCGGCACGAGGAACGCCGCTCCCAGGCCTTGGATGAGGCGCCCCGTGATCAGCATCGTCGGCGCGATGGCGGCCGCCGCGAGAACCGAGCCCGCCCCGAAAGCCGACAGCCCGAACCGCATTACGGGTACCCGTCCGATCAGATCCGAGATGGACCCGCCGGGCAACATTGCGGCCGCCATCGCCAACAGGTAGCCGTCGACGATCCATTGCTGCAGCACCAGGCCACCCCCGAGGTCGTGCTCGGTGGCCGGCAAGGCCAGGTTGATCACCGTCGAGTCGAGGAACGCGACCATCGACACCGTGACCGCGACCACCATGGCACGTCTGGTCGGCGCCGCGTCGCGCAACCTCATTGCGGGGTCACCATCGGTCGAAATGCAGCACGTCGTCCAGCGGAATCCGCTTGGCGGGGCGGAAGGTCGTGCCGGTGTAGTAGGCGGTGGGGACGGTCGTGGCGTGATAGACGTTGTCCGGCAGGCCGAGGATGGCCCGCATCTCGTCGTCGGCCATGATGGTCACCCCGGTCCACGTGGTTCCCAAGCCCCGAGAGCGCGCGGCCAGCATGTAACTCCACGTGGCGGGCATGACCGAACTCCAATACTGGTTGGCGTTTTCGCCGGTCAACCTGCCGTCGCCGTCGATGACCGCGACGCACGGAATCATTAAAACCGGGACCTCGCTGAAATGCTCGGCCAGATACGCCGCACTGTCGGACACCTTGCGCTGCTCCCGATTGCGCGCGGGGTCCTCCTTGAACCGATCGGCGACCGCGTACGGCGACGCGGCGATCAGGTCCCAGGTGCGGCGGTACACATCGGCGATCGCACGACGCTGTTGGGCGTCGGTGACCACGATGAAGCTCCAGTTCTGCACGTTGGCCGACGTCGGTGCTTGCACCGCGATCTCCAGGCATTCCCGGATCAGGCCGATGGGAACGGGTTTGGTCAGGTCGAGGCGTCTGCGCACCGAGCGGGTCGTGGTCAGCAGTTCGTCGGTGGATAGCTGGAGTTTCGCGTAATCGCTCATGCCGGCAGGACGGCGATGACTTCGACTTCCACCCGGATGTCGGGCCATACCAGCCCGTCGATGATGCTGAACATGCCGCCGGGTCGGTGGCGGATGAACTCTTTGCTCACCGCCAGGTAGGCGGACGCGTTGTCACGGCTGGTGACCCATTGGCGCATGTAGACAATGTCGGTGAGTTCGGCACCGGCCTTGCGGAGCGCGGTTTCGACATTGGTCCAGCATTGACGCGCCTCCTCGGTGAAGTCGTCGGGCAACGTGCCGTCTTCGCGTACCCCGGGTGTTCCGGAGACGAAAATTGTTGTGCCACCGCCGGATACGGTGACCGCGTCGGCGTAGTGCCCGATGTGATCGGCCACTCCGGTGTGGATGGGGGTAATGGTGGTCATCTGCAGACTCCTTCTGTGGTGTGAGGTTTGCGGCTAACTTGGTGAGTTCGTTTGCGTGATCACTACTCCGCTGGGCTCGTGGCCCGCGACGACGTGCGCGAGGGCGGCGGCGGCCTGATCGAGGCCGCAGGAACGCGGGGTCGGCATGCTCAATCGACCGGAGGCGAGTAGCGCGGTGAGGCGGCCGAGTTGGGCCCCGTCGGAGCGGACGTAAACCGCTGTCACGCTGATCCCCCGGGTCGATGCGGGTGGATCGGGGGTGATGGTGGCCAGCCGGCCGCCGTCGGCAAGCGCGGTCATCGCCGCGGCAGCACCGCCTGGGGCCGCGTTGGCGACGGCGTCGATGGAGTCCTTGGCCAACGCACGTGCGTGTCGGGGCCAGAGCGGATCGCGGTAGTCGATGACTTCGCGGGCGCCATGGCCGCGGACCCGGTCGGCGCTGCGCGGGCCGGCGGTCGCGAGCACCTCGGCCCCGCGCAGGGCGGCCAGCTGGACGATCAGCCCACCGGTGATTCCGCCCGCGCCATGAACGAGCAACGTTTCTCCACCGCGCAGTGCCAACGCCTCGGCAACCACCTGCTCGGCGGTCAAGGCCGGCACCGGAAAGATCGCTGCGATCTCCCACGGAACCTCGGGCGGTTTGTGGGCGAGCGACCCGGCGGGTGCGATCAGCAACGGCGCCCACGTGCCTTGGTCGCGTAGCGGCACGGGGTGGCACAGCACCTCTTGATCTACGCTGAATCCGCTCGAGTGGCCACCGACGGCCTTGATGATCCCGGCGGCCTCGACGCCGAGCGCCAGCGGCGGCGGTGTTCCGACGTCCCAGCCGCCATAGCGAATGACGTTGTCCCAGTTGCCGACGCCGGCACTTCGAATGTCGACAAGAGCCTCGTCGGCCGCCAACGGTCGCGGGTCGTCCGCTTCGAACGTCACCACGTCGCCGCCGAGCGTACGGACCCCCGCTACCAGCATGGTCACAGTCGCACGACCGGCCACTCGTAGGTCATTGCCGTACCTCTCAGGGATTCGCTCACGCGCTCTTCTGCGCTTGCCGCGCCTCGTTCTCCAGTAACGGGCCGAGCTCGGATTCTTGGGTCAGTAGCGGATCCCAAACCTGGTTGACCGTCGGATGTGGTGCGACGGCATGGCGTAGCAGACTGACCGGGACCTCCGCGAGGATGGCCAGTGTGGCTGCTTGAACCAGTTCGGAGAACTGCGGGCCCACGAATGTCGCGCCGAGAAGTGTGTTGGTCTCGGCGTCGATCACCAATTTTGCCCATCCTTGGAAGCCGTCCCGGTACAGGGCAAGAAACGACACCGCGCCGGGGTAACGGGCAGCCCGCGTCCGAACCGCGAACCCTTCTGCCCGGGCCTGACTTTCGGTGCGCCCCACCCAGGCCACTTGAGGTTCGGTGTAGATAACCTGCGCCACATTGCCGGCATCACGGGCGATCAACTCGTTGTCGGATAGTTCACGTCCCGCGGCGCGGGCCGCGATGATGTCGGCCACGACCCGGCCGTGGTAGGTGGAGATATGAGACAGCCGGGCACGCCCGGTGGTATCCCCGAGGGCGTAGAGCCAACCGCCCGAGACGCCGACCGCCTGGAGATGGTCGTTCACTGTGACGAAGCCGCCGCTTGGCAGGCCAAGGGATTCCAGTCCGATGGTGTCGGTGTTGGTGCGGCGTCCCGCGGCCAGGACGATTTCGTCTACCTCGATGGTCTGGTCGTGGAAAGTTGCCGTGACGCAGCCGCCCGGCACGGGCCGGCATACCGCCGACAACTCCGTCTCGAAGTGAATCGTCACGCCTTTGCTTCGCAGCGATTGCGTGACCAGCTCTCGAGCTTCGGGTTCGCAGTTGGCTAGCAGAGTGTTCTCACGCACCAGAAGCGTTACCGCTGAGCCTAACCCGCTCAGGATGGTCGCGAACTCGACAGCGACGGGGCCGCCACCCACCAGCAGCGCGCGAGGCGGCACCCGCGTCATGGTCGTCAGGTCCCGATTGGTCCACGGGCGTGCCTGCGCCAGCCCAGGTATCTCCGGCACGTTGGGACGAGTGCCGGTGGCCAGCACGACCGCGTGACGTGCGGTCAAGACGGCTTCGGTGGTGTCTCCCAGGGTGTAGGCCACCCGCACTGTTCGTTGGCCGCTCAACCGGGCGAACCCGTGAAACACCGCAACACCGGCTTGCCGCAGCGACTCTATTCGGTCTTGGTCCGACAGGTTCTCGACGATCGCGTCGCGCTTCTTGAAGACGGCCGCAACGTCCAACCTGCGGTCCGAAATCGCCTCTCGCACACCGGGAACCGCCTTTGCGAGGTTGAACACCTCGATCGGGCGGAGTAACGTTTTGCTTGGGTTGCAACCCCAGTAATGACATTCTCCGCCGACCAGACGATCCTCGACGAGCGCTACCGAAAGGCCCACGGATGCAAGCTTGCGCACGGCGGCCACACCGCCCACTCCGCCACCGATGACGATCACGTCGAAGTCTTTACTGGCTTTCATCTGCCCTCTTTTCCAAACCGACTCGATGGATTAGCCGTCGTGCGACGGTTTCGAGCGCCCGGAGTGAACGATGTCTCATCTTCAGGCGTTGTCGTTGGTGGTGAGCGGGCCGTCTCCGGTATCGAGCAGGAAAACCGCCAGTAATTCGGCGGGTTCGGTGGTGCTGGCGTTTTCGCTGATCGTGTGGTGCGCGCCAGGGGCTTCACTCCACGTCTCACCGGCGTGGTAGACGCGTGCCGGCTCACCTTCCACCTGACTGCGGATCGCTCCGGAGATCACGTACGCCATGATGAACGCCGATTTGGCGTGGTGGTGGGCTTCGCTTTTACCGCCGGGCGGATAGCTGACGGCCACCGCTTCCAGCGATTTACCGGGAACATTGGTGGGTTGGCTGAAAACTGGTCGGATCACGGGGTTTTGATCCGAATTCTCCGGCACCGGCGCGGCATCGCTTGCGGGCGCGAGCATTACCGCAACCACCAGTGCGGCTAGTGCTATTTTCATGGCCATTTCGGCTGCCTTCGTTTTCAGTCTTCGGCGACGCGCAGGATCGTCTTGCCCGGGACGCGCTTCGCGGGAGCGAATGCGGCGGCTGCTTCGGCAAGTGGCAGCACTGCACCGACCACCGGCCGAAGGCGTCCATCGCGCACTCGCGCGGCGAGGGCGGCGAGCTGGGCGCGATCGGCCTCGACAAGGAAGAAAATTGCCCTTCCGTCTTGCGGCTGCGTCTTCGGCGGCTCAGCAATGGTGACGAGCGTTCCGCCGGCGCGCACCAGAGCGGCCGATCGGGCGAGAACCTCTCCGCCGATCACGTCGAACACCACGTCGACTTCGCCTGCATCTTCGAGCTTTTCGGTCTCCAGGTCGAGGAAGGCGTGGACGCCGAGCTCCGTCGCCCGGTCCCGGTCCGCGGTCCGGCCGGTACCGATGACGCGCGCACCGATCTCGCGAGCGAGCTGCACCGCGATCGACCCCACCCCGCCGGCGGCGCCGTGGATCAGAACCGTCTGCCCGGCGGCGAGGCGGCCGTGGTCGAACAAACCCTGCCAGGCGGCCAATCCCGAGATCGGCAGCGCCGCGGCCACAGTATGGTCGATGTCCATCGGCAGCGGTGCGAGATTACGGGCTTCCACGGCGGCGTACTCCGCCAGCGAGCCGTTGCGGGCCCAGTCGGCAAGGCCGAACACCCGCTGTCCAACGGTTAAAAGTGTGGTGCCGTAGCCCAATTCAACCACCACGCCCGACAGCTCGTGGCCGGGCACGCTCGGCGTCCGGTCGTGACCCGAGCGGTCGATCCACGTGTGCGGCCAGTCGAGCTCCCCCGGGGTGAAACCGGCGGCGTGGACCCGCACAACGACATCGTTGTCGGCCGCCTGAGGGTAAGGCAGGTCCGTCAGTGACAGACCAGCGGTACCGGCGTCACGATCTGAAACAGTTATGGCTCGCATTACATGTCCTTCCTGATGTGGGTTGTTGTCGTCGGGTCAGCCGCGGGCTGCGGTTGTACGCTGACGAGCTCGAGGCCGAGATCACGGACCCGGTCCAGGAGTCCGTAAAGCTGTGACTGGTCGCGGATTTCGCCGGTGAACACGGTTTCGGTCGTACCGGCCTCGAGGCGCATCCCTTCGAATGCGAACCCGAGCCGCTCGGTCACGCGGCCTTGAATGCACATCCGGTACGTGGTCGGCTGCATTTGCCCTCCGCTCGCCAGCTGCTGAGTCAGCATTCACCGGCGCGGGGTGAGTCGTCATCACCCGGCGAGCTAATTCACCCGGGTGAGCACAGCAGGCATCGCTGGGCGGATGGGCACGCATCAGGGCCCGCGGTGGTTATCCGGCGGATGCTGCGTCACGGTGATGGTGATCGTGGGCCGGCCCTGAGTGGGAGCACCGCGGATGCCGCGCACGGCCATACCCGCCAAAAGCATTTCGTTGAGCAGATTTTCCGGGTTCGCTGCCAGGACCGTCGGGGCAACACCGGGGAGGGTGTTCGGCCACGCTGCCGCGGCACGTCTGATCGGCGGGAGAGCTGCGGACCAGCTCGGGGGCACCGACAGCGCACCGACTGAGGAGGCTCGACTCAAACCCGCCGACGACTCAGGCGCCGTACCGCCGCCTGCCTCCAGGTCTTCCGAGCCCGATGACGCTATTGTGCCCGGTCCGGAGCCTGCCCGAGCCGCCCCCAACCGTTGCAGTATGGCGTCCATCTTGCTGGCACCGTCTGGGTCGTAGTGCACCGCATACCCCAAGCCCGCGTACGACCCGGCCATGCCCGTCGACGTGATGCCCGTCGACGCCGAAGCAACGGCCAGGTTCACCGGGCTCAATAAGCTCAGCAGTTGCGAGAACGATGGCAGTGATGCCGCGGCGGCCGGCAAGGGCACCGCAAGTCCCTGAATCGCATTGGGTACTACGGCGATCAGCTGCGATCCGGTCGACATGACGGTCTGGTTCGCTTCGCCGGCCGGCGTGGCGCTGGCGTGGGCAACCGCAACAACCTGGCCGGCGACCCCGGCTGGATTTGTGGTAGGCGGGGGCGGGGTGAATGGCGGTACCGCCGAAGCGGCAGCGGATGCGCCGGCATACTCGTACATCGCGCCGGCATCCTGGGCCCACATTTCGGCGTACTCGGCTTCGGTGGTAGCGATCGCCGGGGTGTTTTGACCGAGGATGTTTGTCGCGATCAGCAACATCAGCCGCGCGCGATTGGCTGCGACCACGGGTGGGGGCACGGTCATCGCAAATGCGGCCTCGTAGGCGGCTGCGGCGGCCCTGGCCTGGGTGGCGGCCTGCTCGCACAGCGCAGCAGTCGTCGTCAGCCACCAGGCATAGGGTGCGGCGGCGGCCTCCATCGCCACCGACGCGGCACCCAGCCATGCCGCGGTGGTCAGGTCCGAGATCACCGACCCATAGGCTGCGGCCGTCGCATGCAAGTCGGCGGCCAGCCCGTCCCAGGCTGCCGAGGCGGCCAGCATCGACCCGCAGCCGGGCCCGGAATACATCCGGCCGGAGTTGATTTCTGGCGGCAGCGCCCCAAAATCCATCTTCGAAAGCTCCAGCGTGCTGTCAACACTTCCGGGCCCGGCTCATCGTGCCGGCTCTAGTTGAGGGCCGGCGCGCATGCCGCACATAAGCGCGCGGTCTGCCGATCAACGAATCTGGGTGAGTCGCTTAATTTTTGGCGCGCGGCTCCGCATAACACGCACTGTTGGCCGGCGGCGGCCGCCTGCCGGTCACGGCGCTCCCAGACGGCCGCTCGTCCCCGCGCCATCGCCTCGCGGCGTCGCCTGCCCGCGTAGGCGATCAGCCCGGCCGCGACCAAGGAGCCCGTACAAATGGCGGCGGTGACACCGAAATCGATTGGCTGCCCATTGATCAACGTGAGGACCGCGTAATCACCGGAAACCACGGCCGCAAACAGGAAGGCAACGCGTAGCCGTCGGGTCATGGTGCCAGCCCCTCGAGCCCGATCGGGCGCACAGTGAAGACACTGCCCAGGTATCCAGTGGGACGCCCGCAGGTAGTGCACGCCGGGTGGGCGCCGCATCGGGACGCCATCTCGCGCTTCTCGCCCACGTAGGTCGCCATCGCCCATTGCAGAGTGGACAGGCAGGCCTGGCAGAGCGTCTCGACGAGGTCGCCGTCTGGGCTCAGCCCCATCTGGTCGCATCCGTCAATGGCGTGTATCTCGGCGACCGTCACCGCCGGTGCACCGCACGTAATGCCGGTCGACACCCGCTGGGCACTGCAGACGGGCTGCAGCGCGTGAAGTTGATCCTCGATCGCCGGGACGGCGTCCCTCGCGCCTTCTCCCTTCCGATATGCCCAACGCCGTGCAAAGGCGGCGGCATCACGCATTCGATGCGGCAGCCATGGTGATCGCGCGGCGCCGCCGCCGTATTCAGCTGGCGATCGTTGAAATTGGCGAGGCTTCATGTGGTTTCTCCCATTTGTGGCGATGGCGTTCGGTGGTGCTCAACGCAGCCAAGTCGTCCACGTCATCGCGAGGCGTGGCTCACTTAAGCGGCCCCGAACGCAGATCCGAAAAACATGGCCGGCTCCACGTACCGTCGCTCGCCATCCATCTGTTGAGCGAGGATCAACCGATGTGGGATGAGTGGTCATCACCCGGCGAACTGATTCACCCGGGCGATTCGGCGAGTGTTTCGAGCACCAGGGGATGAAGCACCCCGGGCCTGCCGGCCCAACCGGCACCGCCGGCGTCGGCCGCAGGTATCCGGTGAGGACGCATCTGATGCAACCGAATGGCAGTTCACCAAACGGGGCGGAGAAGCTCGCCTACACTGACTGCCAGCGCTAACGGTGGCGAGAACTGTGGATTACATAGGTTGGAAGTCTTCCCCCCGCCTACTTCACTTCGGTGGGCGGCGTTTCGCGTGAACACCGCGAGGGCGTCGGGGAAGGCCCGCACACCGCCGATTCGCGGGCGTGCAGTCGAGCTGAAGGTGATCGGCACGCAGATCGCGGCGCTCGCTCAGGGGCGCGGCGGCGTACTGGTCATCGAGGGGCCGCCCGGCATCGGCAAGAGTCGGTTGCTCACCGAGGTCTTGGCGCTCGCCGAGAAGGCCGGTGTGCGGGCACTATTCGGCGAGGCGTTCGAATACCAGCAGACGGTGCCATTTTTCTCGCTGTTCATGGCGACGCTGCGCGCGGATCCCCCCGTCGGTGATGCGGAGGCATTGCGCCGCTTGGGCACGTCGGCCGATCTCCGCTACTGGGTGGTGCGCGATCTGCAAGCCGCCATTCATGCGGCCGCGTCCCGAATACCCTTGGTGATCCTCCTCGAGGACATCCACTGGGCCGATAACGCCACCCTGGTGGCGCTGCGATCGCTGGCCGCGACACGTCCCGACGCCCCGGTGCTGTGGGTGCTCACCGCACGAACCGGCGCCGGCGGGCCGGCCGTTCGCGAGACGCTTACCGCGCTGGAACGTGAGGATGCCAGGTTTCTGCGGTTGACGGCGATGACACCGAGCGCCGTCGCGGACATAGTGCAGGACGCCGTGCGGGCCAACGCGGATGCGTCGCTCCTGACTCTGGCCGACAAGGCGCACGGCAACCCGTTCCTGCTGACGGAGCTGCTGCGAGGACTGGACGAGGAGGGCCGGCTCGACGTCAGCGGCGGCCGCGCGGTCGCCACCGGAGAAACGTTGCCGCGGCGACTCAGCGACACTATGCAGCAACGACTCGACCAGCTCTCGCACGCCGCGAGCCAGGTCGTGCGAGTCGCCGCTGTGCTGCCTGACCGATTCTCGGCCCGGCTGCTCGCCGCGATGCTGGAACGCCGACCGGCCGCCCTGGTATCGGCGGTGGAAGAGGCAGTCCACGCCGACTTCCTCACCGACGACGGCGATCAGATGAGGTTTCGTCACGATCTGCTGCGCGAAGCGACGCGGCAGTCGCTGCCCCAATCGCTGCGCCGAGCGATGGAACGGCAATCGGCGACCGTCATGCTGGACATGGGGGCAGCGCCCGAGGAGGTGGCAACCCAGCTCGGCCGCAGCGCTGAGGTGGGCGATCAGGTCGCGGTTGCCGCACTCCGCGAAGCCGCACAGTCGGTGGCCAACAGCGATCCCGACGCTGCGGCGGATCTGAGCATGCGCGC
Organism: Mycobacterium sp. 1482292.6; assembly: GCF_001672995.1. NCBI lineage: Bacteria > Bacillati > Actinomycetota > Actinomycetes > Mycobacteriales > Mycobacteriaceae > Mycobacterium > Mycobacterium sp. 1482292.6. The sequence continues at coordinate 137,488 of NZ_LZKV01000091.1, forward strand.
CTTGGAACTCCAGCCACCCCAAGATCCAGGACGTGGGCCGCTCGTGGCGGAAACGATCGTGCTGCTCAACCGGGCCACACGTTACGAGGAGGCGCAACGGTTGGCGAGCACCACCCTGTCCGCCGAGCTGGAGCCCGAAGAAGAGGCCAAGATCCTCCTCCGGCTTCGGACGGCAATCACAGATACGACCGCGCGACACATCCAAGAGAACCGCCGCGCACTTCAGTTGCCCGACCTCAGCGACGTCACCCAGGCGCGACATCGGGCATGGCTGGCGTACAACCTGACGATGTACGGCCAACACGGACAGGACAGCGCGGCAGCCAACGAGGCGGCGGTCGCCGCCGCATCCACCGGCGATCTGGAGTCGAGGATTCTGTCCGGAGTTGCACTCGCCTACCTCGACTGCTCGAACGGGTACGCGGCCCGCGCTCTGCACCGCGTTGAGGAACTCCAGGCCCTGCCCCCCGCGGGCGATATGACGACTCATAACCTCGCCGGGTGCCACCTGGCAAACCTGCTCGCTGTGGTCGGACGGCTGGAAGATGCGGCGGTGCTGGTCGCGGACGGCACAGAAACATCCCAGAAGGAACGCGACGGCATGGCGCTCCACATCTGGGCCCTGATGGCGGGGGTGGTGGAGGCGGCCGCGGGCCGGCTGTCAGCGGCCCGCGTCACCACCGAGCGGCTGCCGAAGCCGGAGCGACCGGGGTCGACTTTTGTAAACGCTATGCGCTTGTTCACCCTGGCGGAGGTGGCGGCGCGCACCGACGACCGAACGTTGTTGGTAGAGACCATGAATGAGGCGCGCGACGCGTACTCCAACGGTTCACCCGCCGTACGCCGCGGGGCGGCGTGCGCGCTAGGGCTGGCGGCGTGGCAGCGCGACGACGTTCATGAAGCGGTTCGCTGGCTCGGCGACGATATCTCGCTACTCATGACACCGTTCTTGCCGACCGTCCTGGATCAGCTGACCTTGACCGCGCGGGTAGCGTCAGCCGCCGGTGATGCAGGCTTGCGCGCGCGCCTCCTGGACGCCGTCGACGTGCTCGAACACGAGCCGTGGGGGGTTCCGTTGTTCTCCACAGTCGCCCGACACATTCGCGGCATCCTCGAGCGTGACGCCCAGGCATTGGTGGTTGCCGCCGAGTTGCTCCAATCATCGTCGCGGCCGCTTCTTTACGCTGGCGCCGCCGAGGACGCGGGCGGCGAGCTGAGTCGCGCACAGCGCAAAGCTGATTCGCTCGACCATCTGAACGCAGCCTTCGACACCTACATCGAGTGCGGGGCGGCCGCGGATGCCCGCCGGGTCGGTCGCGCGCTGCGCCTATTAGGCGTGGAACGGCGCATCGTCACCCACCCACGCGCAAAAACGGGCTGGGACAGCCTCACCGACTCTGAACTCACGGTCATCAACCTCATCGCACAAGGCGCGACCAACCGCGACGTCGCTACCGAGCTGCACCTCTCCCCCCACACGGTGAAGACCCACGTCCACAACGCATTCGCGAAGCTCGGCATCACTTCCCGCGCCCAATTGGCGCAGCTGATGCGCGGCGCTGATTGACCCACAGCAAAACGGATAGATCACCTGTGCGGGCCTACAATGACGTGCACTGCATGGCAGTCCCGTAAACGGTAGATAGGACACACACCCGATGGGGCCTCCAACCGGCTTATTTGGCTTCGGCGGCCCGGCCCTGGTCACTCCGCCGATTCGGGGGCGGGCAGACGAGTTGAAAATGATCGGCGCACTGGTTGCCGCGGTGGCCCAGGGGCGTGGCGGCGTGCTGGTCATCGAAGGGCCGCCCGGCATCGGCAAGAGTCGGTTGCTGACCGAGGTGTTGGTGCTGGCCGACAAGTGCGGGGTGCGCAGCTTGTTCGGTGAGGCGTTCGAGTATCAGCAGACGGTGCCGTTTTTCTCGCTGTTCATGGCCACCCTGAACGCCGATCCCCCGGTGGGAGACGCCGAGGCGTTGCGCCGACTAGGCGGCTCGGCCGACCTGCGCTACTGGGTGGTGCACGATTTAGCGGACGCGATTCATGCCGCGGCCGCGGCAACGCCGCTGGTGATTGTGCTGGAGGACGTTCACTGGGCCGATAACGGCACGCTGTTGGCGCTGCGGTCGCTCACCACCGCGCGGCCGGATGCGTCAGTGCTATGGGTCTTGACTGCCCGCACCGGGGCCGGCGGGCCAGCGGTGCAAGAGACGTTTTCGGTGCTGCAACGCGCGAATGCCACATTTTTGCGATTGGGGGCCATGACGCCGGATGCGGTCGCCGACATGGTGTGCGACGCCGTGCGCGCGAAAGCCGATGTGTCGCTGCTGAATCTGGCCGCCAAGGCGCACGGAAATCCGTTTTTGGTCAGTGAGCTTGTCGGGGGGCTGGGAGAGGAGGACCGACTGAACGTTAGCGGTGGGCGCGCGGTGGCCACCGGACATGAGCTTCCGCGGCGTCTGCGCGCCAGCATGCATCAACGACTCGATCTGCTCTCCGAAGGTGCCTCAGAGGCGGTCCGGGTGGCCGCGGTGCTGCCGGACCGGTTCTCGGCCGGCTTGCTGGCCGCGATGCTGGAACGATCGCCGACGTCGCTGCTGTCGGCGCTCGAGGAGGCCGTGCGCGCGGATCTTTTCATTGAAGACGGTGAGCAGTTGAGATTTCGCCACGACTTGTTGCGCGAGGCCACCCGCCAGTCCTTGCCGCAGTCGTTGCGGCGGGCGATGGAGCGCCAGTCGGCGTCGGTCATGCTGGGGATGGGCGCGGCGCCGGCCGAGGTGGCCACCCAACTGGCACGCAGCGCCGAGCCGGGAGACCGGGAGGCGATCGAGGCACTGCGCCGAGCCACGCAAGCGGTTGGCCGTGGCGATGCGAGCGCGGCCGCGGATTTGAGCAGGCGCGCGTTGGCGCTGTTGCCCGCCGATGACGCTGACCATGGATTCCTGGTCGCGGAAACGGTGGAGTGGCTCAACCGGGCCGGCCGCTATGGCGAGGCCGAAGAATTGGCCGACATGGCGCTCGCGGAGGCGGCGTCGCCCGAAGTGGAGGCCGAGATCCGTCTCCGGCTTCCGGTGCACACCAAGCACACTGACCAGCGGCGGGTGGAGGAGAATCGTCGGGCGCTCGAGTTGACCGGGCTGAGCGAGGTCACCCGGGCACGACATCTGGCGTGGCTGGCGTACAACCTGGTGTTCGACGAAGGTGGGCAACGGCGCGAGGCCGCCGACGAGGCTTCCTCGGCCGCGGCGGTCACGGGTGATTTCGAGGCCACGATCATGGCCGGCGTCACCCACGCTTTGCTCGATGCCGGTGAGGGATACACCTCCCGCGCACTACGCCGTTTCGAAGAGCTTGGTGCGCTCGCCCACACGAATGAAACGGCGTTGGCGCACGCCTACGCCGGAATGTACAACGCAAACCTGCTGGCAGTGGTCGGCCGGTTGGACGACGCCACGGCCCAGGTCGCCGACGGGATTGAGCAAGCCAGCCGGGAAGGCAACGCGATGGCCCTCTCTCTGTGGGCCGTCTTCAATGGGCTCGTGCACCTCGCTGCGGGCCGGCTGTCGGCCGCCCGCGACGCGACGGAATGCCTTGCGCCACCTCAGCGGACGGGGGCCACCGAACACGACGTACTTCGCACAGTGATTCTCGCCGAGGTGGCGGCACACACCGATGACCGGAACTTGCTGCAACAAATGGCCAATGACGCCCGCGAAGCCCACTCTGCCGGCTCCGCCGGCATACGTCGGGGATCGGCGTATGTGCTCGCGCGGGCGGCGTGGCAGCGCGACGACATTCACGACGCGATGCGGTGGCTCGGCGACGTCATCCTGCTGGCGACACCGTTTTTCCCCCACGCATTGGTTCGACTGATCTTGGGTGCGCGGGTGGCCTCGGCCGCCGGTGATGCGGGCTTGCGCGCCCGGGTCCTGCAAGCCACCGAGGTGCTTGATCGTGAGCGGCCCAAAGTGCCGCTGTTCGCGGCGGTGGCCGGCTATGCCCGCGCGATCCTCGAACACGATGCCCTGGCGTTGGTGGCTGTTGCGGAGTCGCTTCGCACATCGCCGCGGCCGCTTCTATATGCCAGCGCCGCCGAGGACGCCGGCGGTGAGTTGAGTTGCTCACAGCGCAACGCTGAGGCGCTCGATCAGCTGAACGCGGCATTCGACGCCTACATCGAGTGCGGGGCGACCGCCGATGCCCGTCGGGTAGGCCGCGCGCTGCGCGAGTTGGGCGTGGAACGGCGAATCGTCAACCACCCGCGAGCAAAAACGGGCTGGGACAGCCTCACCCACTCTGAACTCACCGTCGTCCACCTCATCGCCGAAGGCGCGACCAACCGCTCCGTTGCACAGCAACTGCACCTCTCCCCCCACACCGTGAAGACCCACGTGCGCAATGCGTTTGCCAAGCTCGGCATTACTTCCCGCGCCCAATTGGCGCAGCTCATGCGAGGCGCTGACTGATCGACAGCGCATCGGGTACTTGACATGCGCGGCCTAGAATGACGTGCACTGCAGCGCCAGTCCGCTAGACGGAAGACAGGGAACCCGTGGGGCCTTCAACCGGCTTATTTGATGTCGGCGGCCAGCGGCTGGTCACCCCGCCGATTCGGGGGCGGATAAACGAGCTGAACAAGATCGGCGCACTGGTTACCGCGGTGGCCCAAGGGCGTGGGGGGGTGCTGGTCATCGAGGGCCCGCCCGGCATCGGCAAGAGTCGGTTGCTCACCGAGGTCCTGGCGCTCGCTGAGAAGGCCGGCGTTCGGGCACTGTTCGGCGAGGCATTCGAGTATCAGCAGACGGTGCCGTTCTTCTCGCTGTTCATGGCGACCCTGCGCGCGGAGCCCCCTGTCGGTGATGCGGAGGCTTTGCGTCGCTTGGGCACGTCGGCCGATCTCCGCTACTGGGTGGTGCACGATTTGGCCGGCGCCATTCATACAGCAGCCGTGCAGACCCCGCTGGCGATCCTTTTGGAGGACGTCCACTGGGCCGACAACGCCACTCTGTTGGCGCTGCGGTCGCTGGCCGCCGTGCTGCCGGGTGCACCGGTGTTGTGGGTGTTGACTGCCCGCACCGGGGCCGGCGCGCCGGCGGTGCAAGAGACGCTGTCGGTGCTGCAACGCGCGGGGGCGGTGGTTATGCAGGTGGGCGCGATGACGGCGGACGCGGTCGCGGACATGGTCCAAGACGCCGTACGGGCGAAAGCCGATGTGTCGCTATTGAATCTGGCAGCCAAGGCGCACGGAAATCCGTTTCTGGTCAGCGAGTTGCTCGGGGGGCTTGGAGAGGAAGGCCGACTGAAGGTCAGCGGCGGGCGGGTGCTGGCCACCGGCGACGCGCTACCGCGGCGTCTGGGCTCAACGATGCACCAGCGGCTGGACCTACTCTCCGGCGACGCGTCAGAGGTGGTGCGAGTGGCCGCGGTGTTGCCCGACCGGTTTTCGGCCCGACTGTTGGCCGCGATGCTGGAACGCCAGCCGGCATCGTTGCTGTCAGCGCTCGAGGAGGCGGTGCGCGCGGATCTGCTCGTGGAAGATGATGTGCGGCTGAGGTTTCGACATGACTTGCTGCGTGAGGCCACCCGCCAGTCCTTGCCGCAGTCGTTGCGGCGGGCAATGGAGCGCCAAGCGGCGTCGGTCATGCTGAGTATGGGCGCGGCCCCGGCGGAGGTGGCCACCCAGCTGGCACGCAGCGCCGAGCCGGGAGACCGGGAGGCGATCGATGCGCTGCGGCAAGCCACGCAAGCGGTTGGTCGTGGCGATGCGAGTGCGGCCGCCGACTTGAGCAAGCGCGCATTGGACCTATTGCCCGCCCACGACGGAAGCTACGGGTCGCTCGTCGCCGACACGGTGGAGTGGCTGAATCGGGCGACCCGGTATGACGAGGCCCAGGCGCTTGCCGACAGGGCGCTCGCAACGCAGCTGTCGCAAGACGACGAAGCAGAGATTCGGCTGCAGGTGGCCGCGGGCACCGAGGACCCGGAGCAACGCATTGCCGAGCTCCGTCGCGCGCTGCAATTGGTCGGCATCAACGACGTCACCAGGGCGCGCCATCAAGCGTGGGTGGCCTACTTCGAGGTGGTCAACGGTCTGTATACGGACGCCTCGGCAGCGGGTGTGGCCGCGGCCGCGGCCACGGCGACGGGTGATTTGGAGGCCCGGATCGTCAGCGACACCGCGCTTGCCCTGATTGACTATCAGGACGGTTATGCGGTGCGCGCGCTTCAGCGCATGGACGAGGTAGAAGCCATGACGCGCAGCGGTGAGGCTACCTTCGGCGGCATATACGCGGCCAAGCGGCGCGTAGGCCTGATTGTTTGCACGGGCAGCTTGGCGGACGCCAGCGCGCAGGTTGCCGAGGGCACCGAGAAAGCACATCGCGAGCGCAACGCGATGGCGCTTCCCGGCTGGACCCACCTGGGCGGGATGGTTCATGTGGCGGCGGGTCGTCTGGTCGCGGCGCGCGGCACCATCGAGGCGCTGCCCCGGCGCGAATGGGCGAACAGTACCGAGGTCAACATTGAGCGCATGCTCGTTCTGGCTGAGGTCGCCGCGCGAACAGGTGACCGAATGTTATTGCAAGACCTAGTGTCTGAGGCTCTGGTCCTGTATCCCAGCACCTCACCCTTGTTGTCCTGCGGCGCGGCCTACGTGGTCGCGCTTGCCGCGTGGCACCGCGGCGACGTTCACGATGCGGTGCGCTGGCTTGGGCGCCAGAACACGCGTGTCATCACACCGCTATGGCCTAACGTGTTCGACCAAGTCATCTTGATGTCGCGGGTGGCGTCAGTGGCCGGCGACGCCGGGCTACGCGCGCGGGTGCTGCAGAGCGTCGAGGTGCTGGAACGCGAGCGCCCCGGAGTGGCGTTGTTCGCGGCGGTCGCTCGGCAGGCCCGCGGAATCTTGGATGGTGACGCCGATGCGCTGTTGGAAGCGGCCAACGCGTTGGAGACGTGGCGTCCGCTTCTTTACGCCGGTGCCGCCGAGGACGCCGCTGATGAACTAGCACGCGCCGGACGCGATGCGGAGGCGATTGAAAGTCTCAATCAAGCATTCGACACGTTCGCGGAATCCGAAGCGCTCGCCGACGCCCGCCGGGTCGGCCGCGCGCTGCGCCGATTAGGCGTCGAACGGCGCATCGTCACGCACACGCGGGCGCGAACGGGCTGGGACAGCCTCACCGATTCCGAACTCACGGTCATCAACCTCATCGCCCAGGGCGCGACCAACCGCTCCGTCGCGCAGCAACTGCACCTCTCCCCCCACACAGTGAAGACCCACGTACACAACGCATTTGCCAAACTGGGGATCACTTCCCGCGCCGAATTGGCGCAGCTGATGCGCGGCTCTGATTGACCGACACGTCAAATACGGGGCCGCCTAGTACTACATCCATCCGGCCCTCAAGATCATCCCTTGGGCGATGGTTTTCCGCTGCCTGCCCGACGACCGTAGTACTCGACAACTAATCACATTCTCACCCAAAGCGACGGGCCTGCCAGGCCACACACCATGCCGGTGAGCGCACAAGGGAAAGAGCGAACAATGTTGAATGCGGCGCTTGGAATGCTGGCGATGGTGCCAGTCGCGTTCGGTGTCGCCGGGTACACCATGGTGTCCCGATGACCGCCGGTCGCGCCAGAAACAGCAAGTCGGACTGCACATCTCGATGGCAATGTCAGTGACAAAGCGATGACGCCACAAGGGTCGCCATCGCGTTGCGGCCGTAGACGAACGCCCGGCACACGCCGATCGCCGGCCTGCGAGCGCACAGTCACCACGAGCGATGGCGTCCCGCTGTCCGTTCGTGACTGGGGATCTCCCGCTGCTGGCCACACAGTCGTACTTCTCCACGGCTTTTGCTTGAACAAGGAATCGTGGAATATCCAGATGGCGCAGCTGATCCGTCGCTGGGGCAACGACATCCGGATCATCAGTTACGACCACCGTGGTCACGGCGAATCCGGCAATGCGTCAATGCACACGTACCGGATCGGCCGACTCGCCGACGACCTCGCCGAGTTGCTGGTCGCGCTTGGCGTTGCGGGCGCTCTCACCCTGGTAGGGCACTCGATGGGTGGTATGACGGCCTTAGCCTATCTCCGCCAGCCGGCCGGCAAACGTCCCGTTGAGCCGGAGAGCCTTGTTCTCGTCGCGACCGCTGCGGGAAATCTCGCCTCGCACGGCCTCGGCCGACTGCTGAGCACCCCCGCGACAAGCATGCTCTACCACCTCGTGCACCGCATGCCTCGCGCGGGTACGGATGAGGTCGTTCAATTCCTCGTCCGGCCGGTTTGCGCGGCACTGACCAGGTTTGGCGGATACGGTGAAGCTGCCCCGAAATCGTTGGTCACTATGTCCGCGGCCGCCGTCAACGCCACCCCGTCGACGACCAAAGTCGGCTTCCTACGCGGTCTGAAAGAGTACGACTGCTCGACGACCCTGAGCTCTATCACGGCCAAAACAACCATCATCAGCGGAGGAGCGGACAAGCTCACGCCAATGTGGCACGCCCGCGAGCTGGCCGACGGTATCCCCGGGGCGACGCTCATCCACCGGCCGACCGCAGGGCACACGCTCTTGCATGAAATCCCGCAGGTGGTCACCGGAGCCATCAGCTCCGCCATCGCCGACACCAGCCCAGCTCTTGCGGCTGGGTGTCACTATGACCCCGGTGCGTCCACGGCGTCGGAAAAGCCGCTAGGCGGCGACTTCCGCATCGACCATTGCGATTCGGCATTTACGGCATCACCCGTCGAAGTCGAGGACCGAGTGTCATGACCCGGTTAGACGGTGCCTCCGCTTTACGCGGAGTCTTCGCGGGCAGTTGCGCGATCAGGGCCACTAGGCATACACCCACCCGACCCTAAAGATCACCCGTGGGGCGATGGTCAGGCGGTGCCCGCGCTGCCAACGTAGTCATTGAGTTCTGAATTGCCAACGAGGAGAAATACGGTGAGCGGGCAAAGCGTGAGCACGACTCACGAGAAAATCATTGGGCCGCTGGCGGGATGCCGGTCCCCCAACCCAAACGGGCATCGCCGGCGGGCGCAGGAGTTAATCGCGGAGAACGCATCTGATTCAATAGGGTCACCGCAATTGCCGGGCAGAACGAGACCGGCCGACCCTGCAAGAAACAATCGGGATGCCGACCCGCCAGCGTCCACCCAAGGCGCCTCAACACCGAGTTTTCCCGCCCGGCTGCTGGATTCAACGGAGTGGCGGAGTTCGGGCATGAGCGGCTCAGCTGGGCGCAGCGACAACGGCGTCGGAGAAGCCGCTGCGCGAGCAGTTCTGCTCGCCACCAAGCTGCACGTCCCTGCCATCGGCGCGCAACTCGTTCACCGGGGCGCCCTGCTGGACGCACTATCGGCGGGACGCCGCCGCAAGCTGACCCTACTGAGTGCGCCGGCAGGCTGGGGCAAGACGACATTGCTGGCGCAGTGGGCTTTGGGCGCGGGCGAGGACGAGCGGTTCGCCTGGCTGTCGCTTGACTCCTCCGACAACGACCCGGTGTGGTTTTGGATGTACGTGGTCGCCGCGCTGCAGAAGGTCAGTCCCGGGATAGGGATTCGCGCGGTCGAACTCCTAGCGATGGGCGCCGACCCAGTGCAGGTCGTACTGCCTACCCTGCTGAATGATCTGGACACAATCGCCAACCCGGTCGTGCTCATTCTAGATGACTACCATCTGGTGGTAGGTCGAGCGGCGCATGAGCAGCTTGCGTTCTTCATCAGCCGGATGCCGGCGAATCTTCACCTGGTATTGGCCACCCGGTCCGATCCGATGTTGCCGTTGGCTCGGCTGAGGGCCAGCGGCGAGCTTGCCGAGGTGCGAACCGACGATTTACGTTTCGGGCCGATTGAGGCGGACCATCTGCTGAACGATGTACTCGGGCTGGGCTTGGCCCCCAGAGATATTCAATTGTTGCACCGCCGCACTGAAGGGTGGGTCGCCGGTCTCTACCTTGCCGCCCTCTCGCTTGCCGGGCGTGCCGATACCGCCACGTTCATCAGGACGTTCGCAGGCGATAACCGTCATATCGTCGATTACTTGATGGCCGAAGTGCTCGACGGTCAGCCGCCGCAGCTGCGCAGCTTTTTGCTACGGACGTCGGTCTTGGGACGACTAAGCGGTGCGCTGTGCGACGCGGTGCTGCAGACGTCTGGCTCGGCCTCGGTCTTGCAGAAGATCGAGCGCGAAAACCTGTTTGTGGTGCCATTGGACACGTCGCGTCACTGGTACCGCTATCACCAGCTATTCGGAGAGTTGCTGCACACCGAGTTGCGCCGCACCGAGCCCGATCTCGTCGCCGATCTGCACCGGCGAGCCGCGACGTGGTTCGAGGCCGAGGGGCTCATCGATGAGGCGGTGCGTCACCTGCTCGCGGCCGGTGACATCGCGCGCAGTGCTGACCTGATCGCCGCGGACTGGGTCGACGAATTCAACGGGGGAGGCGTATCGACCATCTCCGGCTATCTCGATCTGCTTCCCGAGGAGACGGTCATACAGGATCCGCGGCTGAGCGTGGCCCGGGCCTGGATCGCCTTGAGCGTCGGTCAACTCGATGACGCCGCCGAGTGGATCGAGGCAGTCGAAACCCGATCCGCGGCCGACACCGCAGATGGTCGCGCTCTCAGCGCTCAAGTCGTCGTGTTGCGCGCGATTCACTCGTTCAAGACGGCCGACATCACCGGGGCGCTTGAGACAGCGCGCCGGGCAATCACCCTCGATCTCGGCGAAGCGCCGCTCGGCCGATCAAGCGCCTACTGCATCTATGGTGCCGCACTGTACTTTTCGGGCAATACCCCCGAGGCGCAAGCCGCCTTCCGGCGCACCGTAGAGCTGGCCGAAAAGGTGGGCGATCGTCGCGCCCGCATCTACGCGTTGGGTTATCTGGCGCTGATTTCGGCCGAGCATGGCCGGCTTGCGGACGCCGAACGTCAAATCCGTCGGGCTTCCGGCAGCTCCCGCGATCTCGCGGATGCGGAACACCTCGTGGACGTGGTGGTGTCGCTTGCCACGGCCAAAGTCCTTCGTCTGCGCGGTGAGGCGAACGCAGCGGCGCCTGCCGCCGACATGGCCGTCAAGTCGGCGCGCCAAGGCGGAGCAATCCTCGAGGTGGCTAAGGCGCTGTTGATCACAGCGGAGATCTTCGAGGACCTCGGCGACCACCAGAACGCAAAGGCGAGTCTCGAAGAGGTCGCGACGCTGGTATGCGGTTGCGCTGATGCCGGCATCGCCCCGACGCTGCTCGCAGGGGCCCAGCGGAGTGCGGGCGTCGCGGCGAGTTCGCGCAATGAGAGTTGCGTTGCCGGTGAGGAACTGACCCCCAAGGAGCTTGAGGTTCTTCGCCTGCTCGCCACCCGGTTGTCGCGACGTGAAATCGGTGAGCGGCTGTACGTCTCGCTCAATACCGTGAAGACCCACCAGCGCGCCGTGTACCGCAAGCTGCGCGTCGAGCACCGTGGCGCGGCGGTGAGCCGGGCGCGAGAACTCGGCCTTTTGTAGTTGGCATGCCTCGTGGCTGTCGGCCTAACCTCACCCGGGTGAAAGGTGGTGAGGGTGATGACAGCTGAATCGGTTTCGGGTCATGCTGAGAATATTGCTTGCCATCGACCTGCCGGGCAAGAGCTTCGGATCAACGGGTTGTTCCGGGCTGGGTAAGCACACAGCTCTGCGAAGAACGCAATGACGGAGGACATGTGATTACAAGGCAATCCGTCTCGGGACAACCGCGAGCCCGGACCACTACGTGGAACCGATAAGTAACGCCAACAAGGACTTCGTGGTCACATGGAGGCCATCGCTGCTGAGCACTGGGTGATCAGTGCAGAAGACGTCGATGACTTTTGGGTGCCATACCAACTACGTGCAGACAACGCTAGGAGCCGAATGGTTGCGCATCGTCACGTTGAATCGGACGCCGACACGCGGCGCATCACCACCCCCCGGCTGACGTTACGGCCATGGCGGCTCGATGACGATGTCGCGGCTCATGCCATATACGGTGCGCCCGAAGTGATGCGTTGGCTGTGTCCGGCCTTGTCCCCCATCGTCGATGGGACCGAAATGCGACGCGTCCTGGCGGCGTGGATCGCTGAAAGCGACCCGACCGGGCTGCCGTTGGGCCGATGGGCGATCACCGACAGAGACTCCGGCGACGTGATCGGGGGCGTGGCCCTGCTTCCATTGCCGCCGGGCGGCACGGATCTAGAAATCGGGTGGCAGCTGTCTCCGCAGGCCTGGGGCCACGGGTATGGCGCGGAAGCGGGTCACGCGGTCGCCCATCAGGCATTCGAAAACCTCGGTGTCAGCGAGGTCTTCGCAGTCGTGCGGCCGGACAATCGCCGTGGTGTGGCTACCGCCCGACGGGTAGGAATGGATTGGGTCGGCGAGACCGACAAGTACTACAACCTCACGCTACAGGTCTACCGTCTGACGAAGGCCGACCTGGACCTACCGGAGCCGGCGTGCGCGGGATGAACACGGACGGAAGGATGTCGTAGCGTAACCCGTTGCCGGTCGATGTCGCTACCTGGCTAACGATTCTGCCGCACAGCGGCTATCGCCGTCTCACCCGGGTGAATTGCACCGGTGGATGACGACAACTCACCCTCTGCCCAGAGATCCTTGTCGCTGATCTGAGCCGCAACCGAAACTGCCCGGATCACCGTGTCGACAGCCACGCGGTGAAACGCATACACAAAGAACGGAGACCACATGTCGCAGAGTGAGGCCACCGCCGTGATGACTGATGGGCCAGGAAAGTCTCGAGCGACCGACATTGCGCCTCTTGTCGCACGCTATGGTCTGGTTATAGTCCTGGCCTGGTTCGGCGCCATGAAATTTACTCACTATGAATCCCAAGGTATTTCGCATTGGGTGGCCAACAGCCCCTTCTTGGGTTGGATCTACGAGATCATTTCGATCGATGCGTTTGGTCGATTGAACGGATCAATAGAATTGATCACTGCGGCACTGCTGGCCGTCAAGCCATGGTTCCCCAGGGTTTCCGTGGTAGGCGGCGCCTTCGCCTCGCTGTTCTTCGTGACCACGCTGAGCTTCATGATCACGACCCCCGGGGTCGGCGAGGCGTCTGCTGGTGGCTTCCCCGTTTTGTCCGCCGACGGGGAATTCTTGATGAAGGACATCGCGCTCTTCGGCTTAGCGCTGTGGCTGCTGGTGGACGCGATTGACGCAACCCGCAGACAGGCGACGCTCGCCAAAACGGGCTGACACCTCACGCTGATGAAGTTGCGCGCTATGCATGCGGAAAAAGGGTAGCGATGACTGAGGCTTATGTTTTGGGTGGCGTACGAACCCCGTTCACCCGCTATGGGGGCACACTGTCGGGTACTCGGGCCGATGACTTGCTGGGTATGACGATGAAGGGCGCGTGCGACCGGCTCGGTGTGCCGCTCAATGCCGTGGAAGACATCGTAGCGGGTTGCGTGAACCCTGCTCACGAAGGCATGGGCGATGTCGCCCGGTGGGCGGCACTGGCTGCCGGATTTCCTGACACCGCGGCCGGGGCCACCGTGAATAGATTTTGCGGATCATCACTGACCGCGGCGGTGACCATTAGCCACGCGATCAAAGCCGGCGACCTCGGCCTGGGCATCGCCTGTGGAGTCGAGTCGATGTCGCGATCGGGGTGGGCGCTGATGAAGGGCGACGCAGCGTTCAGTCCCCGGGGTCCGGTCCTCATGCTCGACACCATGTGGAGCGGCGCTGGAGGACCGCCCAACCCGGTTTTGTTGGCCCGCAACGCTTACATCAGCATGATCGAGACCGCGCAAAATGTTGCCGACCGCTACTCACTGGACCGCGAGGAGATCGATGCCTTCGCGCTGCGGTCCCAGCAACATGCCAAGGCTGCGCGTGATCGAGGACGGCTAGCCAAAGAGATTATGTCCGTGCCGATTCCGGCGACAAAAAAGACACCTGCCCGGCTGGCAGAACATGATGAGTTCATCCGCGATGACACCACCGCCGAGGCGCTGGCGGCTTTACCGGCCCAGCCCGGAACGACTCAAATGACGGCGGCCAACTCCTCGCCTTTAAGTGATGGTGCCAGTGCCGTGGTCATCGCTTCCGGGGAGCGAGCCGGCGAGCTCGGCATTCAGCCGTTAGCCCGAGTGGTATCGAGTGCGGTCTATGGCATCGACCCGCTCATTATGGGCGTGGCCCCCGCATGGGCGATCCCGGCCGCGATCCGGCGGGCAGGACTCAGCCCCGAGCAGATCGACGTGTGGGAGGTGCACGAGGCGTTCAGCGCCCAGGCGCTGGGCGTGCTGCGGGAATTGCCAAACCAGCTGGACGGTTTCGTGGTGCCCGATGACAAGCTGACACCCAATGGCGGTGCGGTCGCGATCGGACATCCCTTCGGGGCTACGGGTACTCGCTACTTGTTGACGCTGGCGACCGAATTGCGTGAACGAGCCGCCCATTATGGGGTGATCGGGGTCTGTATCGGTTCTGGTCAGGCAGTAGCAGTGGTTTTGGAAAACGTTGGCGCAGAATAGGAGCCGTGCACACTCCACCGCCGAAGGTGGGCACGCTTTGACGCACGACACTCCAGATCGGGCCCACGCCGATTGATGGCCGATACAACCCGGATTCGTGATGTCATCGTTGTCGGGTCAGGTCCAGCCGGATACACCGCGGCGATCTATTCGGCTCGGGCCGGACTGGACACCCTGGTCATCGAAGGCCGCCAGCCCGGCGGTGCGCTCTTAGCTGCCGGGCGGGTAGACAACTACCCCGGTGTCGCGCCATTCGTCACGGGTCCCGTGCTGGCGGCCACAATGCGGCGACAAGCTCAGCAGTTCGGCGCCGAGCTCTACCCCGGCTACGCCGACAGATTCGATCTTGGCGGCGCGCTCAAGACGGTCGGCGCGCGTGATGCCCAATACCACGGCCGCGCAATCATTCTCGCCATGGGTTCAGCGGGCCGGCCCCTCAACGTGGCGGGCGAACGTGAGCTCCTCGGCCGCGGAGTGAGCACCAGCGCGAAACTCGACGGCGCACAGTTCACCGGTCGCACCGTCGCCGTCATCGGCGGCGGCGACGGTGCCGTTGAAGAGGCGCTTCACCTTGTGCCGCTGGCCCGCCGCGTCACCCTCATCCACCATCGCCTCCGACTACGGGCATCAGCCATCGCGGTCGCTCGCCTGCGAGCACATCCCAACGTCGCGATCCTGACCTCCACCGAAGTGCTGGCCGTACACGGCGCCCAACATGTCACCGGACTGCGCATACGCGACACGCGACACGCCGGCGATTCCACCATCGCAGTCACGGCCGTTTTCGTCGCTGTCGGCCAGAAACCCTGCTCGGGTCCCTTGATTGGACTCGTCGACCTCGATGCCGGTGGCCACATCGTGACGAATGGCGATACGACCCGTACCTCCGCGGAGGGCGTATTCGCCGCCGGTGACCTGATCGACCGCCGCTACCGCCAGGCGGTCACCGCCGCAGCCAGCGGCTGCGCGGCCGCGCTCGATGCCCAGCGCTGGCTGAGCCAACGGCACTGTCACCCGGTCCCATGCGTTAACAGCACGGAGATCGCGCCTTTGGCTTCGAAGACCGCGAGGTGAATACCATCGGAGCTTTCGTGCCCGTGCTGTCGTAGCACAGCTTCGAGGTCGGCAATGGTTAGCCCGCACCGACGCAGGTTGCGTCGGTCGACGTGTCCGTTGCGGATCAGCACCTTCAGAGGCGGATCGATGAAACGCCGAATCCCCGGAATGAACCGCAGTCTCGCTAGTACCGCGTGGGTGGCGAGAAGACAAATGAGCGCCGCGGTTGCGTTGAGCCACGTGGTATCGCTGGCGGTAGCAGCCCGGCCGACGATGGCTCCGGCGGCGACCGCCGCGATCCAGTCGAACGGAGCGAACTCGGCGAGGGTGCGGCGCTCCATGAAGCGAAACAAGATCGCAGCCGTGAGGAACAGCGCCGAGGTTTTGATGGCAGCATCGACGGCACCGGTCGGGTCACCGATCAGGACATGAAGTATTCGGTCCACGGGTGCCTCCGTTTCAAGGGTGAGTCATCGACTTTTGCCGCCTTTTGCTGCCGGCCGGTACGGCGCTGCTGGATCAGGCAATCACTGTGTAGGCGCCGATAACCGTTGCCACTCAACGTAGTTTGGGTTGCCGAGGCGTCGGCGCCTCGGGGCGACGCCTCGCGACCTGGTACCGGCGGTTACTTGCTGCCGGACTCAACGATGGCGACGACCTCGATCTCGACGCGCTGGCCGGGCAGGGCGAGCGCCTCGACGCCGAGCGCGGTCCACAGCGGCAGAGTTTCGCCGAACCTCTTGCGGAACTGGTCCACCATCACCGACATGTGTTGATTACCAATGGAATCGTCTTCGGTCGGAACGTGGTAGGAGTGGACGTTCACGACGTCGCGCCAGGCGGCGCCCGCCTCAGCGAGGGTCTTTTCCACGTTGTCGCATGCCTTGACGATCTCGTCCTCCAGGGATGTGGCCGTCAAGGTGAAGTCCGCGTCCCAGCCGCCTTGGCCCGAGATCTCGATGCGATCGCCGATGCGTAGGGCTTGCCTGTAGCGGTTGCGGGTACGGGCGATCTCGCCGTATCCGGGGGTGTCGAAGAATTCGACCTTTGCCATGCGGGTTTCCTCTCATCGTTGATTGTTAGAAGCGCGGTCGTGGACCACATAAAGCTGGGTGCGCTAGCGGCAGGCCCGTCAGTTCTCATTGCCTCCCGGAGTGGTTGGGGTTTCGCCTCTGATGATGGCGATGGCCTCCGCGTCCTCCATCGCGACTTGGTTCGCGGCGCGTAGTACGGCGCGCACGGCGCCGGCGGGTATGACAGCGGCGCCGGAGGCATCGGCGAAGACGTAGTCGCCGGGACGGACCGCCACCCCGGCGACCACGACCGGACGGTTCGCCTCGTACGGGGTGACGACGTCGCCGCCCCACCGCGTTGTTTCGCCTCGGCAATAGATGGCGAGATCGTAGAGTTCGAGCTCGGCGAAGTCGCGCAGCCGCCCGTCCGCGAGAATGCCGGCGAGCCGATGGTTTTGGACACGCGACAGCTTTGTCCCACCGCCCAGTGACGCATCGGTATAGCCGTTGCTGGCCAGGACCAGCACGTGCCCGTCGGCCCCGCCTTCGATGGCGTCGTAGAACAACCTCTTGAAGTTGTAGCGCTCGGCGGGGAGAGCGGCCCGGCACGCCGGGAAATAGGAGATGGTCACGGCAGGGCCAAACAGCCGGCGACCGGGTGTCGGGCTCACCAAGTCGAGGAGATGACACCGATGTTGGTGCCCTCGCCCCATGGCGTCCACGATGTCGGCGGTGCGCACGCGACCGGCGAGCGCGTGGAGGGACTCCATCAGCGGGCGGAGATCGGGACACGCCAGGACTGGGCGCCGCGGAAGTCGAGCCACACATCGGTGGGCGTTTGCACCAGCCGGGCCAGCACGTCTCCGCAGCACGCGCAGCGCACCACGATGCCGGGCCCGCGCTGATAGACGTGACTCTCAGCGAAAGCTCCGGTGCGACAACATTTCCCGCAGGTCAACATCGCGGTGGTGACATCGAATCCCAGCACTTCCGCGAAGGCGCCGGCGGCGGCGTTACCGTCGACGTGCATTGGTTCGGTCATCATTCCTCGTTCCTGGGTTAGTTGCTCGGTCCGAAGCGCTCGGTCCGGATGGCTGACGGCTGATAGCCCTGCTCGATCAGCTTCGCGCTTACTGATTCAACGAATCCCGTTGGACCGCAAACGTAGACGCGTGTGCGACGGTCGGGGGTCCACCCGGTCGGCGCGAGGTCAGCACGGCCGACCCGGCCGGGCGGCCGAGCGGTTTGTAATGCGGCCGCGCGGGTGTAGACCAGCGCGACCTGCAGCCAGCCACATTCGCGTTCGAGTTCGCCCAACTCTTGGGCGTAGTACACATCGGCAGGACTGCGCACCGAATAGACCAGCCGAAAGTCGGAGCTGCCCGCCGTTACCCGCTGTCGCAGCATGGCCATCAACGGCACGATCCCCGATCCGCCGCCGACGAGCAGAACCCGAGCCTCCTCGTCCGGCCGCCAGACGAACCAGCCGCCGATGGGTCCGCGAAGTTCGATCTCATCGCCGGCGGCAAGCCCGATGAGGTAGGGCGAGACCTCCCCGTCGTCCGTCCGCTGCACGGTGAGTTCTATGCGCTCGCCGTCGACCGGTCGGCCCAGTGAGTAGCTGCGTTGCGCGCTGTACCCGTCCTCAGCGGTCAGCTTGAGATCGATGTGCTGGCCGGCCAAGTGGCCGCCCCAGCCCGGCACATTCAACCCGATCGTTTGCGCGGACTGGGTCTCGGGTACGGAGTCCACTACGCGCGCGACCCGCCAGCGCAACTTCGGTTCCATCTCGTAGCCGTCGTCAATCCCCGGCGTACCGTTGTTCTCGCCACGGGTCGCCGTAGCTGTGGTAGCCCAACCGTTCCCAGAATCCGGGTGCGTCGCTGTCGCGTAGCTGAATGGATCTAACCCACTTTGCGGACTTCCAGAAATACAGGTGCGGCACCAGCAGCCGCGCCGGGCCGCCGTGCACTGCGGTAAGCGGTTCGCCCTCATACGCGTAGACGATCCAAGCCTTCCCACCGAGAAGGTCGTCCAACGGAAGGTTGGTGGTGTAGCCGCCGTAGGAACCGACCAGTGCGAATCCGGCAGCGGTGTCGATCGATTCGAAAAGTGTGTCCAGAGAAACGCCTTGCCACTTGGTATTCAGCTTCGACCAGGTGGCGACGCAGTGAATGTCCACATCGAGCCGCTCGCTCGGCAGGAGCTTGAACTGGGTCCAGGTCCACGAGTGTTGGGTGCCGAGCTCGTCGCGAATAGTGAATTGCCAGTCATCGAGATCGATCCGCGGAGTCGGTCCTGCTTGCAGGACAGGGAAGTCCGTAGTCAGATGTTGACCGGGCGGCAGCTCGAGCGCCGCTTCAACGCGGCGTCCACGAAAGCCTTTGTTGACGATACTCATTGCGCCCCGTGTCGTGGTGTTGATTAGTCCAGCAAAGCCGGCGTTGGATGTGCGGGTGAAACAGGAGTGCCGGCATCCGCCCCTGCCACCTTTGGTAGCTGGAAAACTTCGCTGGCCGTGAAACGGGCGTCGGCACCGCAAACGAATCCCATTGACAACACCGTGCGGGGGAAGAAGACGTCGGTGAGATATGCGAGTGCGACCGCCCAGCGGTTGACGAGCCGGGGAAGGGCGTAGAGGTGGTAGGCGCGGGCGATAAGCTTCGCGGGATAGCCCGAAAGGTGCACGCCTAGCGGGTTGGCGACGGCGTAGCGCGGACCCAAGTCGACGACCAAACCTTTGTCGCTGTGGCGGTAGTTTTTCCGCTCGCCGTACCCTAGGCTTGCGGCGACGTTACGGGCCAACGTCTTACCTTGTCGGGTCGCGTGCTGGGCCGTGGGCGGAGCGATCTTGCCCGGCTGGGTCAGGTCCGGAACTGCGGCGGCGTCTCCCCCGGCGAACACATCGGGGTGACCTGGTACCTGCAAGTCGGCCTGTACCTTCAGCCGGCCCCACTCTGTTTCCAAGCCCAGCGTGGCGATCAGCGGTGACGGGGTGACGCCGGCCACCCACGCTACCGTGCAAGTGTCGATGCGCGAATCATCGGTGAGCACGACATGGTCGGCGTGAACCTCCTTCAGGGTCGTGCTCAACCGCACATCGATTCCGCGAGAGCGCAGGACACGCATCGCGGCGTCGCCGAGCTTCTGCCCCACCTCGGGCATGACGTGGTCGGCCAGGTCCAGCAGCACAAACCGCACCGAGGCCCGATCGAAGCCCATTTGCTTCGCCGCTGCATCGGCGAGTGCGCGCAGCTGCGCCGTCAATTCGGAACCGGAATACGAGGCACCGACAACGACAATCGTGCGCCGCGCGGCCGCGCGCGCCTCGTTTTCGTCGACGCAGGCCAGCTCCAACTGCTCGATCACATGATCACGCAGATACAGCGCCTCGGCGGTCGACTTCAGCCCGTGCGCGTGGGTGGCCAAACCGGGCGTATCGAACAGGCGGGTCACCGAGCCTGGTGTCAAGACCAGCCGATCCCACGACAGCGTCCCCACCCGACCCTCCGGATCGGTGAACGAGAGGCTCTGCCTATCGAAGTCAACGTGGTCGACCCGGCCGCGGACCGCCTGCACCCCCTTGAGCGTTCCGGCCAGCGGAACACAGACAAACCGCGGGTCGACCAGCCCACCGGCCACATCAGCCAGCAATGGTGAGTACTGCATGTAATCGACCGGCGAAACAATGGTCACCTTCACATCCGAGGCGCGCGCCCTGCCTAACCGTCTTGCCAGGCCGCGCGCGCACTCGAAAGCGGCGAACCCGCTGCCGACGATCACAACCGAGGTGGCCGGTTCCACCTTCTCCGGTTGACGGTGAAGTGAAACCGCGTTCATATCTCTTCTCCTGTTTGATATTCGGGTCCACATGGAGTCGGGGGTCGATCGCACGAGGTCGTGGTGCCCGTGGTCGCCCCGGCGTCCTGGACTGCGGCGCAGTAGACCGCTGTGACCACCTCGGACATCGTGATCAGATAGTGAGCATCACCCGACCCAGGTCCGCCTGTCATCACCCCTCAGCACGAATCACCCGGGTGATAACGCTCACGCTGCGAAGGAACCGCCGGCCCAGTCAGCCCGTGCATCAGTTCAGATCATCGCGGACTATGAGCCGGCGGGCCGCCTCGGTGACCGAACCGGACAGCGACGGATAGATCGCAAGCGTCTGCGCAATATCGTCGACGGTGATCCGGTTTTGCACAGCCATCGCGATCGGCAGTATCAATTCCGAAGCGATCGGCGCGACTACCACGCCACCGATCACCACGCCGCTGTCCTGCCGGCAAAATAGTTTGACGAAACCCCGAGTCAACTCCGACATCTTGGCTCGCGCATTGGTTTTCAACGGCAGCATGATGACACGAGCCTGGACCGAGCCGTTGTCGATCGCGGTCTGCCCGACGCCGACCGCCGCAACCTCGGGATGGGTGAACACCGTTGCCGCGACGGTGCGCAGCCGGAGTGGATTAACGGCTTCACCCAGGGCGTGATACATCGCGATCCGGCCCTGCATCGCAGCAACCGAGGCTAACGGCAATACACCGGTGCAGTCCCCCGCAGCGTAAATGCCCGGAACCGATGTTTGTGAAACACGGTCGACAGCAATGTAATTGCCGCGCGCGAGGTCGATTCCCGCGCGCTGTAGGCCCAGCCCGCCGGTGTTAGGCACTGACCCGACCGTCATCAATGCGTGGCTGCCCTCGACGGTGCGGCCGTCGGTCATTGTCACCAGCACCCCGTCGTCGGTGCGCGTGACCGATTGTGCCCGGGCATTTTTGACCAGTTTGACCCCGCGTTCGGCGAAAGACTCTTCCAGCACCCACGCAGCGTCAGCGTCCTCGTACGGCAACACCCGATCGCGGCTAGCCACCACCGTTACCGCCACACCCAGTTCGGTGTAAGCGTTAGCGAATTCGGCACCAGTCACACCGCTTCCCACCACGACGAGGTGCTCGGGCAGCGAGTGCAGTTGATAAAGCTGGCGCCAGGTCAGGATGCGCTCGCCGTCGGGACGCGCCGACGGCAGGATCCGGGGGCTGGCGCCAGTGGCGATCAACACCACATCGGCCTCGTGCATCGTGATGCCGCCGTCGCGTGCGCTCACCTTGACACAGTGACGTGCCAGGCCGGGAGTCGGATCAACCAGTTCGCCCCTGCCCGCCACGAGCTCTATACCTGCGTCGAGCAGCTGCTCGATGATATCGGCCGACTGCTCGCTAGCCAGCATCTTGACTCGCTGATGGATTTCCGGAAGAGAGATCTTGGCGTCGTCGATGTCGATGTCGAAACCCAGGCGGGTTGCCCGTCGCAGTTCGGCGCGCAGTCCCGTGGAGGCGATAAAGGTTTTCGACGGCACGCAATCGCAGAGGACAGCAGCACCGCCGACCCCGCCGGAGTCGACCACTGTCACCTGGGCCACGGCGGGATCCCGTCCTGCGGCGACCAATGCTGCCTCATAACCGGCCGGACCGCCGCCGAGGATTACGATTCGGATCGGCACGGCATCACTAGCTGCCCCAATGGCATTTGGGTGGTGACTTCCTCGTGCGACACGGCACACCGATTGATACCGCCCGTTTGCAGTCTCCGCTTTCCTCGAATCCGACGAGACCAGTCGGGGCGTCGTCGCGTTCGAACGTTCGCATCGGGTAGGCCTCCATTCCCAATCGGAGGTTTGTGCACCACAGCTGAACTGATGTAGGCGTCCTCGAGCATTGCCTCAAATGGGATGAGCTGTCGTCGCCCGCGGTCGCTTTTCACCCGGGGTGATCAACGCCTCACGTCAGCAGGTTCCGAGATGCGTGGATCGGATCGGCCCGGGCGCTCATCCGGATGAATTGCTTCGGCGGGTGATGACCACTCACCCCGCGGCGGTGGATGCTGACACCGGAATGGCAAGCGGAGGTCGTCCTCGATCGGGCCCGCGAGCTCAGATCAGGATTCGTCGGCGTGCAATTGCACGCGCATGCACACAGAAAGAAGACGATGCGATGACAGCCGTTGCATCCCCACGCACGCGCATCTGGTCCTCGCGTCCCTCGAAATGCGGGACCGTCGTCCAGGGCAGGACTCATGGGCCGCGGAGCACTCAATTCGAAAGCGCGATTATCCCGCTTCTCGGGCCCCTCTATCGGCAAGCTCTCCGGATGACCTCCAATCAGGCGGACGCGGAGGATCTGGTGCAAGAAACAATGCTCAACGCGTACGTCGGCCTGTCGGCATTCGAGCCAGGAACGAATCTAAAGGCGTGGCTACGGCGGATCATGATCAACACCTACATTGACAGCTATCGGAGGCAAAAGCGCCGCCCCGCACAATATCCGACCGATGAGATCACCGATCGGCAGCTGGCGGCCAGCGCCCCCCGTACCTCGGGGGCGCTACGGTCGGCCGAAGACCAGGCGCTCGAAATGCTGCCAGACCCCTACCTCAAGGCGGCAATGATGGTCTTGCCTGAGCAGTTTCGCATGGCCGTGTATTTTGCTGACATCGCGGGATACTCCTACAAGGAGATCGCCGCCATGACGGACACGCGGCAAGGGACCGTAAGTTCGAGGATCAACCGCGGACGAAAACAATTGCGCGATTTATTAGTTGACTCGCCAGTCGACCATGCGGCCAGGCCCATCGACGAGGCGCCGAGCGGAGCCACCCAGAAGCGTGCAAGTGTCAATGGCGATGAATAAAGCAAGTCTCCAACTCACGTGCAAGGTTTCCCCGCCGTCACCCTGGACTGTCAGCCTGACTCGACCTGGACTGGAACATCTGGCCTTCTATGCCGGCATCGGTGCAGTGGCCGCATTTGGGATGATGGAATGGCCAGTCGTCGCTACGTTGGTGGTGGGGCACACGCTTGTCAACGCGCAGCACAACAAGGTCCTTCAATCACTTGATGAGGCGTTGGAAGAAGCCTAGCAGCAATACATTACGAGTCGCAGGGCCGTAGCAGCTCACAGTTCCCACTTAGTTATCTCGGGTGCGCGCGTGCGCGCAGCACGTGGGCCTCACCGCGCATCCGCTCAATCATGTGCGGATAGTGCAGTTCGAAGGCGGGCCTCTCCGAGCGGATGCGCGGCAGCTCGGTGAAGTTATGCCGCGGGGGTGGGCTGCTGGTGGCCCACTCCAGGGAGTTGCCATAGCCCCAGGGGTCGTCGACGGTGACCGGTTCACCGTACCGCCAGCTGCGGAACACGTTCCACACGAACGGCAATACAGAAGCTCCCAGGATGAGTGCCCCGATCGTCGAGACAACGTTGAGCGTGGTGAAGCCGTCGCTGGGTAGATAGTCGGCGTAGCGGCGTGGCATCCCTTTGTTGCCAAGCCAGTGTTGTACCAGAAATGTGGTGTGAAACCCGATCAGTGTCATCCAGAAGTGCAACTTGCCCAGCCGTTCATCGAGTAGCCGCCCGGTCATCTTGGGAAACCAGAAATACGCCCCGGCATATGTGGCGAACACGATGGTGCCGAACAGCACGTAGTGGAAGTGGGCGACCACAAAGTAGGTGTCGGTGACGTGGAAGTCGATTGGCGGGCTGGCCAGCAGCACACCCGACAGGCCGCCGAGGAGAAAAGTCACCAGAAAGCCCACCGCGAAAAGCATCGGGGTCTCAAAGGTCAACTGACCCTTCCACATTGTGCCGATCCAATTGACGAATTTGATTCCGGTCGGCACCGCAATCAGGTAGGTCGCGAACGAAAAGAACGGCAGCAGCACCGCACCGGTGGCATAGAGATGATGGGCCCACACCGCGATCGACAGCGCCCCGATGGCGATGGTCGCATAGACCATGGTGGTGTAGCCAAACAGCGGTTTACGAGAAAACACAGGGATGACTTCGGTGATGATGCCGAAGAAGGGCAGCGCAATGATGTAGACCTCAGGATGGCCGAAGAACCAGAACATGTGCTGCCACAACAGGACTCCACCGTTTGCTGGGTCAAACACGTGCGCGCCAAGATGGCGGTCGGCGGCCAACCCGAACAACGCCGCCGTCAACAGCGGGAAGGCGACCAGCACCATGATGCTGGTGACCAGGATGTTCCAGGTGAAAACCGGCATCCGAAACATTGTCATGCCCGGCGCGCGCAGGCACACCACGGTCGTGATCATGTTGACTCCCCCGAGGATGGTGCCCAACCCACCGACAATGAGCCCGAGGATCCATAAGTCACCACCAGGGCCCGGGGAATGGACGGCGTCTGACAGCGGGGTGTAGGCGGTCCACCCAAAGGCCGCTGGTCCACCGGGGGCGATGAAGCCCGCTAGGGCGATCAGTGCCCCGAACACAAAGAGCCAGAATGACAATGCGTTGAGCCGCGGAAAGGCGACATCGGGGGCGCCGATCTGCAGGGGCAACACCAGGTTAGCGAACCCGAAGACGATCGGGGTCGCATAGAACAGCAACATCACCGTGCCGTGCATGGTGAACAGTTGGTTGTATTGCTCGTTGGATAGAAACTGTAGACCGGGTGCGGCCAGCTCGGCGCGCATCAGCAGCGCCATGAGCCCGCCGACGAAAAAGAACGTAAAGCATGCGACGACATACATGATCCCGATCACTTTGTGATCGGTCGTGGTGATCAGCCGGTAGATCAGGCTACCCGTGGGGCCGGTACGCTCCGGGAAGGGCCGGCTGGCCAGCAGCTCTTCCAGCTCAGGCGCCGAGGCGGACATTAGATCGCTCTCCCAAAGGGTGAATGCTGCTGGACCACAGTATGTTTAGCGTTGAACCGACCGTAGCCAGGACGCTGCGAACTTGCCCACCCCGTCGTGTTCGAGCACCGCGAACACGTTCGGTAGATCAATACCGATCGCGCTCAGCCGGTCCAACACTTCCTGCGCCTGTGCCGCCTTGCCAGTGATGGTGTCACTGTTGATGACGCCGTGGTCGGCCACCGCCTCCAATGTCGCGGCAGGAATGGTGCTTACCGTGTTCGGCGCCACGAGTTCGGTGACGTACATCGTGTCGGGATACGCGGCGTTCTTCACCCCGGTAGAGGCCCACAGCGGGCGCTGCACGCGAGCACCCGCGGCGCGCAACGCGGTGTAGCGGAGCTCGGCTTCGAAGACCTGCTGGTAGGCCGCATAGGCCACCCTCGCGTTGGCGATGCCGGCTTGCCCCCGCAGCGCGAGCGCATCCGCAGTGCCGATTTTCTCGAGACGCGTATCGACCTCGGTATCCACCCGGGACACGAAAAGCGAAGCCACCGAATGGATCAGGGACAAATCAGCCCCGGCGCACTGTGCCGCCTCCATGCCGGTCAGGTACGCGTCCATCACCTCACGGTGCCGTTGCGCGGAAAAAATCAACGTGACATTGACCGAGATACCTTTAGCCAATGCTGCCGTGATTGCAGGCAGCCCCGCTGCCGTAGCCGGTATCTTGATAAATACGTTGGGCCGGTTGACGATTTCGGCCAACTCGATGGCCTGCATGAGTGTCCGATCGGAGTTGTGCGCATCCAGCGGATTGACTTCGACGGACACTCTGCCATCGATACCGTCGGAGGCCTCCCACTGCGGGCGCAGCACATCGCAGGCCGCCCGGACGTCATCAGTGATCACCGTGCGGACCGCGGCATGCATCGCGAGGCCACGCGCGGTCAACTCGGCGAGCTGCTCGCCGTAGAGGTTGCTGTGGGTAAGTGCTCGCTCAAAGGTCGACGGGTTTGTCGTGACTCCGACGACACTTCTGGTATCAACGAGGCGCTGCAGCTTGCCCGATTGCAGCCAGTCGCGCGACAAGTCATCCAGCCAGACCGACACACCGGCTGCCGACAGCGCCGCAAGGTTCGGGTTCTGAGTCATCGTGTCACCGTCGCTCGCCGATCTCCGGTCGCGGTGACACTCGTCCTGCGATACATGCGGCGCCATAGAACACCAACGGCGCGTAAATGCTCAACAGCACCTGCCAGTCAGGCGAAATTGTCGGGTCCTTGTCCTGCATTACCGAGCCCATGTCGCTATTGAATGGGCTTGGCATGTTCTGCGGTCGCTGCCCTCGCGCCACCGTGGCGGGGCAACGTCCACTCGGGACGGATGTAGTGGCAGGTGTAGCCCGATGGGTAGCGTTGCAGATAGTTCTGGTGCTCGGGTTCCGCTTCCCAAAACTCGCCGGCCGGGTTGATCTCGGTGACGACCGCGCCGGGCCACCGGCCCGAATTCTCGATGTCGGCGATAGTCTGCACCGCGATTTGCTTTTGCTCGTCGTCCAGATAGAAAATTGCCGACCGGTAACTGCTTCCGACGTCGTTGCCCTGACGGTACTTGGTGGTCGGGTCGTGAACCTGAAAGAAGAATTCCAGCAGTGCGCGGTAATCGGTTTCGTCTGGGTCGTAGGTGATTTCGAGCGCCTCGGCGTGGCCGGGGTGATTGCGGTAGGTGGGATGCGCGTTGCTGCCGCCGGTGTAGCCGACACGGGTGGACACCACACCGGGCTGCGCGCGGAAGAGATCCTCCATCCCCCAAAAGCACCCGCCGGCGAGAACGGCGATCTTGTTGTGGCTGCTCATGATTGCTGCTCGGCGACACTTTGGTGTTGCTCCGATCCATCATTCGTGAACAAACGCAGATATTGCCCATAACCCTGGGCTTCGAGTTCATCGCGGTGGATGAATCGCAGCGATGCCGAGTTGATGCAGTAGCGCAACCCCCCGGCTTCGGTGGGGCCGTCCGGGAATACGTGCCCCAGATGGCTATCGGCGTGGGCCGACCGTACCTCGATCCGTTCCATGAAGTGGCTGCGGTCGCGCCTCTCAACGAGGTTGTCCGCGCCGATGGGCCGGGTGAAGCTGGGCCAGCCACTACCGCTGTCGAATTTGTCCACCGAGGCGAAAAGCGGTTCGCCAGAGACAATGTCGACGTAGATGCCGGGCTCATGGTTGTCGCAGTACTCGCCGGTGAACGGAGGCTCCGTGCCGCTCTCCTGGGTGACGTGGTATTGCTGAGGGCTGAGCGCGTCGACCGCGGCAGGGTTCTTGCTGTATTGATGTGACACCTGGTCTCCTTCATTCGCGCAGCCTTTACGAGGATGCGCTTAGCATTTCGGTAGGTAGTGTTGTCGCGTTAATTGCGTCCGGCCATGATGCCGCCGTCGACATTGAGAATCGCCCCGGTTACCCAACTGGCCTCATCCGACAGCAGATACGTGACGGCGTTGGCGACGTCGGCAGGAGTGCCGACTCGTCCCAGCGGATGAAGCGGCGCGAATGTGGCAAGCGTGGCGTCGATCTCGTCCTTGGGGATGAACTTCTCGTAGAGCGGGGTCTTGACGACGGCCGGTGCCACCGCGTTGACGCGAATCTTATGCTCGGCGAGCTCGATGGCCAGGTTATGGGTCAGCGCATGCAGCCCGGCCTTTTGCATCGAGTATGCCGACGATGGAGTCAGACCGATCGCCTGATGTGCCCACATGCTGCCGATGTTGACGATCGAGCCGCCCTCACCGCGGGCGATCATGCCCGCAACGACGGACTGCGTCAGGAAGAACAATGCATAGTTCAACTCCATGTACGAGTCGTAGGTCAGCGCGTCGTACTCCAGGAACGCCTTGGGCACAAAGAATCCGGCCGCGTTCACCAACAGTGTCGCATCGCTGTGCTGCTCAGCAAGCGCGCGCTGAACATCGGCGACCGCAGCGCGATCCGTCAGCTCGGCAGTGATACCCCAGGCCTCGCCGCCCCCGCCGCTCAATTCGGTCACGGTGTCATCAACACGGTCCTTCGACCGGCCGACGATCACTGCGCTGCCGCCGTGGCGCACGACATCAACGGCGACCTGCCGGCCCATACCGGCGCTGCCTCCGACGACGACGACCTTCCTGGAATCGAAGTGCATGGTGAGACCCTCCTGCTAATCATTCTCGAGTGCTTCCGCGGGCCATTACCGCCTTTGCCCGGCAAGAAGATTTGTAGCGTTAGCGTCGACA
The DNA here is from genome assembly GCF_001672995.1 of Mycobacterium sp. 1482292.6. NCBI lineage: Bacteria > Bacillati > Actinomycetota > Actinomycetes > Mycobacteriales > Mycobacteriaceae > Mycobacterium > Mycobacterium sp. 1482292.6. Next base: position 166,016 of record NZ_LZKV01000091.1, read on the forward strand.
CCCGGCGCACGGTATGTCGACGTTTGAACTGGCTTTAGCTTGGTGCACCGCGGGATGAGCCGTCATCACCCCATCGTCGTTTCACCCGGGTGAGTTTTGGATCCCGAGGCCAACTGCTGAAACAAAGTGGCTTATCAGTGTGCGTGTCGATTACGCCATGAGCGGTGCGGATCTGCGACATCAATTCCACGCTGGCACTCACTCGATTGGAGCCTCCTGCTCCTCACTGAGTTATGAACGCGCAGTGGGTAATTCGGTGCAGTCGCAATCGTCGAGTGTGTAGGCTATACCCCGAACAAGAGGCGAGCAAAACGGTGGCGAATGTCGTTCACCAAGCCGGCGGCCATATCTCAGCCCGGCAGTCAATTCCACAGCGATGAAGCACATCAGAGGTGCCGGTGCGTTACACAAATGACGGCGCCGGCGAGGTAGTCACTCGATCCCCGTTATGGCGCAAAGCCCCTTGAGAAGATGGTGAAGGAGCGTCAACCATGTACGGCCCAGACGAAGAAGTAGTGCTGATCACCGAGGCCACGGCTTTGCCTGGCAGAGGAGACGACCTGCGACGTGCGTTTGTTAGGTTAATCCCTCAGTCACAGGCCGAAGGAGCCGTTAACACATTTCGGCTGCACGAAGATCGCGATCGGCCTGGACATTTCACGCTTTACCAGCGGTTCCGCAACCAACACGGTGTCGACCGTCACGTCCAAACCGATCACTTCGCGGTCAGCGTGGAAGCAATTGCACAATTCGCTGAGGGCGGTAAGGCCCAAACCACCTTCTACCGAGTACTGAGTCGCTAGGCCCTCCAAACTCGGGGGAAGATTTCGGGCTGCTACCCGAAAGCGACGTCGGCGTCGTCCCACACCTGCACCTGAGCCAGGTGACGCATCGTAGATCCCGGCGCGATCCGAGGCACTGGAGTTCCCACCAAGTTATCTCCGCATGTTCGCCGTCAAGCCCGCGTGATCGCGCAAGTTTGGCGGATTCCTCTACCAAGGGTTTGGTTTTCGAAGCTCTGATTCATTACGTCCCGTCCCCGCTCATTACCTGCGGTTTCGCTTTCGGGTCTTGACGGCGTCAGGACCCGCCACGCGACCAGACGTTCACGAAGCCGAGCGCGAGGTGTATAGCCCAGGTGAACCACCTCATGCAGGACGCCGTTACTGTGCATTGCCCGGGGCCGCCGGGCTGGTGGGACTCGTTGTGGTCGTAGAGCTCGTCGGGGTCGTCGAGCTCGTAGGCCGCACAGAGCTGGTAGGAGTCGTCGGGCTCGTAGGAGTCGTGGAACTGGTAGGAGTCGTGGGACTCGTCGGGCTCGTAGGCGTCGCCGGACTCGTCGGAGTCGTAGGAGTCGTAGGAGTCGTGCTCGCAAGACCCGGACCCTCGCCACACCAGTCCGCCACATCTTTCGGGTACTGCTCGATCGGTGGAGGGCAACGCTGCCCCGGCGGGAAATTGGCACCGGCGTTGAGCAGATCGCAGGGCACGTAGACCTGCTTGCCCTTGGGAGTGTTGGTCAGACACTTCGTCGGCGGCTCGCCATGGGCCTGGACCGGAATGACGGCCGCCGCCAACACCGCGCCGAGCGCCAAAGCAAGGCGGCGATAGGTCATGGGAGCTCCTCATCTTGATGCGGCCTCCGGCGTGCACAACTCCGCGTCGCCGGCGTATGACGATTAAAGCCGCTCACCCGGCCCATGACCCAACCCGAGGTCGCATGACCTAGCTGCGGCGCGTAGCGAATCCCCGCGTTGAACAGCACATTCTGTAGTGGAGCTGCCGGGAATCGAACCCGGGTCCTACGGCATTCCCTCAAGACTTCTCCGTGCGCAGTTCGCTATGTCTCTACTCGGATCTCCTGGTCACGCGAACAAGCCAGGATGACGATCCCAGTCGCTGTTGGTGTCCCGATAAGTCCCGCGACCGGACTCATCGGTGGATCCCTCTAGCTGACGCCAGGGTCCGGGTCGAGGGCTTTCCCGGTCTGACGGACTAGCTGTCGCTTAGGCAGCGAGAGCGTAGTCGCGCTGATGTGAATCGGCGCTTATCTGTTTGCAACGACGCTTACGGTGGTCAGTTGCCTGCACCGGCACGCTTCCCTTGATTCGATGCGCGAAGTCGAAACCTTTCAGCCCCTCGCACCCCACCGACTTTCGGCAGGAACATCCATGGTACCTGCCTATCAACCAGCGGCAACGGGATTATCTTCCCCGCTGCGCTGCGATCAGATCACGAAGTTGAGGTGCTCCACGACCTGGGCGGCCACGGCTCTGTCGCCGTCGAGGTCGACGTCGTGGGGACGGGCGGGACACATCGGGCGGCCGCCGGCGAGCCTGGTGAACTGCAGCCCGTCCAGGCGGATCGTCGCCGTCGGTGGTTGGCCGCCGAAGTCGTCGACCACCGCGGCCCGGCCGTCCACGCTGACCCGGATGGTGCGGGCCAGCGGGCCGGTGAGGTCGAACTGGACGCGTGAGCCCTCGGGCGCCTTGGCCAGCTTTCCCACCACGTAACCCATCGTCGCGGCGATCTCGTCGACGGCCAGCGAGGCCGCCGGGCCGGCCAGCTCGTCATCGGACGGCGGGCGCCCCAACGCCACGCGAATGTCTTCTTCGTGCATCCAGCAGTCGAACACCCGGATTCGCATGAACCGGCCGTAGGAATCCGGGCCGGTGGGAGTCATCGTCACCGCGTCCCACTCGTCGTCGGACATGGTCGTCAGCGCTTCGCGCCGGTCGGTGGTGATCGCCCGGAAGCTTTCCAGTACATCGGCGTCGGCGTGCGCGCTCAGATGGCGGACCCAGCACTCGTTCATCACGCCGACGTCGTTGCGCACGTGCTCCAACGCGGAGACGTCGACATCGGGCTGGGGCGCTGCGATGCCGGCAAGGAACGACTCGGTCCCGATCATGTGCGACACCAGGGCCTTGACGTCCCAACCCGGCAGCGGGCTGGCCGCCCGCCATTGCGCTTCGGAGAGCCCGCCCAACAGCGCATCGATGGCGTCCCACACCGCGAAGAGACCGGTGAGCACGGTGGACTTGTCGAGCTTGGTGACGGGGCGATCGGCCATGGTCGGATCGTAGGCCGCTTACTTTCCGATGAAGAGACCGATTCGGATAATGACAAGGGCACTGACTGCCAGCAGCCCGCCGACCGCGATCCACCCGGCGGGCCACGGACAAAACGTGACCCATGCCCCGGCGATGACGGCCATTCCCGCATGGGCGAGACGAAGTGCGAAGAAGTGCTGCTCGCGCAGGACGGCAACGAACACCCGGCGCGGGATCGCGCGAAGCAGCCACCACAACACGGCGATCAAAACCCCGCTGAGCAGGCCGACACCGACGCGCGCCAACGCGGTCGGATGGCCCTCGTCGTAGGCCCCGGCGGTGATAGCGAGGCACACGCTCAACAGCCCCGCGCCAACGGTCACGAGGGTGAGCACCTTTCGGAGAACGACCCCGATATTGCGCCGACTCAACGCCCCGTAGCCAGGATCGCTTCCGGCGGCACCGAGAAACCCCTGAAGGGCGCGTCCAAACTTGAAGCGCCCCAGTCGGTGAACCGCCAAATCGTTGAGGGCCTCGGCGTTCGCGGGATCCAGCTGCAGCGCCGCTCGATACGAAACCTCGGACTCATCCCGTCGGCCCATGGCATGCAGAATCGAACCGCGCCGGATGTGCGCGTCGACGCTTTGCGGATCCAGCCGTAGCGCGCGCTCGATGACATCCAGCGCCGAGCGCAACTGCCACGCCTTCTGCAATAGCAATGCGTAAAGGCGCAGTGGCGCAGGCTCATTCGGGTGTGATGTGACCGCTCGCCAAGCCATCCACAGGCCGTCATACTGACTTCCAAGGTTGAATAGCGCCAGCGCATACAGTCGCATCGCGAACTCGGAGTCGGGTGCGCCGGCCAAGGCGGCGTATGCGCTGCGCGCCGCGCCCGAATAATTGCCGAGCGCGAGTTCGGCGCGGGCGTAGGACGCAAGGAGGGCGGGATCGTTGGGGCTTTGCGAGAGCGACCGGCTCAGGATATCGCGTGCGCTTTCGTATTTTCTGGCGTCGATATAGGCGTCTGCGACTCGGATGACCTCGTCGTTTCGCCCTAATCCAGGCTCCGAAGTCACCGAAGATTACCGAATCTTTTTGCGGCGCATGTACTTCGCCAGTTCGTCGTAGGTTCCGTCGCCGTTGGCGAACTCGACGACGTTGCGGGCGGTCTCAAACCAGGGTCCGGTGCTGGGCCGGATCTGCGCGATGGCGGTGTCGATGTCGGCCATGGTGACCGGACGGACCTGACCGCTGCGCATCGAATCCGCCATGGCCAACTGGGTTGCGGTCTCGCACACGTAGGCCAGGTCGGCGCCAGAAAAGCCATCGGTGCGGTTGGCGATCGACTTGAGGTCTATGCCCGCGACGGGCCGGTCTTGCAGATGCGACCGCACGATCCCGGCCCTGGCCCCGGTGTCGGGCAAGCCGACAAAGATCATCCGGTCGAATCGGCCGGGGCGGCGTAGCGCGGGATCGACGTCCCATGGTGCGTTGGTGGCGCCCAGCACATAGACACCGTCGTTGACGGAGCTGGCCGAATCCATCTCCTCGAGCAAGGTGTTGACCACGGGCCGCAAACCCGAGCTGCCGCTCAGCGCGGAGCGCCGGTGTCCCAACGCATCAACTTCGTCGAAGAACAACACGCAGGGCGCGTTGCGCCGGGCCGTGTCGAAGACGGCGCGGATGCTGCGTTCGCTGTTGCCGAACCACTGGTGCAGGACGTCGGCGATGCCCACCTGGTAGAAGTTCGCCCCCAACTCACCCGAGACGGCTTTGGCGATGAATGTCTTGCCGCAACCCGGTGGTCCGTACAGCAACAACCCGCCGCGCGCGGACACCTTGAACGCCTTCATCAGCTCGGGATTGCGGATCGGGCCGAGCAACGACAGGTCCAGCTGTCGTTTGACTTCATCCATGCCCGCGACATCATCCAACCGGACACGAACGCGCTGCACTACGTCGAAGTCGTCTTCGTTGACCGCGTCAGGGGGTTGCTCGACGAAGGCGGGCTCGATGATGTCGGCGACTTCCTGTTCGGCGCTCGACCAGTCGAAGCTTTCGTTTCCAGCAGGCTGATTTGCAACCGGTGCGGACGCTTCGGCCGGCGGCGCCGCCAGCGCGGCGCTGCACCGTTGCAACAGGCTCAGCGCGTTGACATTGCCGGCGTCCTGCGTCAACACCGTGCTGCAATGGCCCAGTGCCTCGGCGTAGCGGCCTTTGTCCGCCAGCAGGCCGGCCAGATGCAACCGCAGCTCGATCACGTCGGGGCTTTTGTCCACCGCGTCCGACAGCGATCGAATGACGGGATCTTCGGTCTCAAACGCACCCAACGCCATCTCCCGGTCGTGATACGTGCCAACTGCCCAATATTAGGCGGCGGCACAACCGTCAGGCCGAGGCGATCATCGCCACCGATCCCATGGCGAGCACCATGCCGATCCCCTGCAAGCGGGTCACCCGCTCGCGCAGTACCACCATCGCCAGCACGACCGTCGCGGCCGGATACAGCGAAATCAGGATGCTGGCTAACGACAGCAGCCAGGTGTGCAGCGCGGCCAGCATGGTGATGTTGGCGAAGATGTCCAGCACGGCGACGGCCACGGCCAGCTTGAGCGGGCGGCCGCGCGGCATCGCCAGGTTCTGGCTGGTTTTGGCCATGGCGAACACGACCAGGCTGGCCGCCACGCGGGCGAACACCAGCGGCCACAGCTTGCACACGTGCGGCGCCTGGTGCAGGAACACCAGGTTCAGCCCCATCGCCGAACCCGCAACCACTGTGAGCCAGGCCACTTTTGGAGTGAACCGGTATGGCGTTCCCTCCACGGGAGCCTCGCGGCTGACGAGCATCACCGCGGCCAGCGCCAGGACGACGCCCACCAGGGCCGCCTGCCCGGGCCGCTCCCCCAACGCCATGCCCACCGCTACCGGCACCGCGGCATTGAGCACCGCCGCCAACGGCGAGACCACCGAAATCGGGCCGGAGCCCAGCGCCGCGAAGAACGCCCACATGCCGAACGCCATGCCGATGCCGTAGAGGCATCCCCACACGACGGCACCGAGGTGAACAGGCCCGCCGACGAACACGGCCAGCACGCCCAGCAACAGCGTCTCGATCGGGTAGGCGACCAGCATGACGCGCAGCGCGGCCACTCGCCGCGCTGCCACGCCGCCCACGAAATCGCTGACGCCGTAGGTGACGGCCGACAGCTGGGCGTAAGCCGCCCCGATCAGGTCATGCCCTTTGCTCGACGTCCCATTTCACGGACCACCTCACGCTGTGCATCACGTTGCGCCATGTCCTGGCGCTTGTCATAAGCCCTTTTACCGCGCGCGAGGGCCAGCTCGACTTTGACCTTGCCCTCAGAGAAATACAGCGACAGCGGCATCAAGGCGAGGTTACCATCTCGTATCTTGCCCACCAGTCTGTCGATTTGTTGCCTATGTAACAACAACTTTCGGTTGCGACGCGGTTCATGATTGGTCCAGCTACCGTGCTGATACTCGGGAATGTACAAGTTACGCAACCAAACTTCGCCGTCGTCGATCGTTGCGAACGCGTCAGCTAACGATGCTTGGCCCAGCCGAAGGCTTTTCACCTCGGTGCCTTGCAAAGACACCCCGGCCTCGAACAACTCGATGATCGAATAGTTATGTCGCGCTTTGCGATTGGTGGCGATAACCTGTTTGCTACCACCTTTGCCGCCCGCCGCCTTGGCTCGGCCGGAACCCTTGGCCACAGCTACCGCCGTATATAGAGGCGCAAGGTCGCGTACGCCGTCACCGCCGCCATCGACACGCCGAGCAGGAACAACCACGGCGAGATATAGAGGATGTCGGCGTAGTCGACCTTGGCGATCAGATGAGCTTGGTAGAACTGGCTCAGCGCGTTGTCCAGGAACAATGCACGGACCAACATGAGACCGAGCACGGCGATGGCGACACCGATGGACGCGGCCAGCATCGCTTCCACCAGAAAAGGCAGCTGGGTGTACCAGCGGCTGGCACCGACCAGCCGCATGATTCCGATCTCGGTGCGCCGGGTGTACGCGGCGACCTGCACCATGTTGGCGATCAACAGGATCGCTCCGACCGCCTGCACCAGCGCGACGGCGAACGCGGCATCGCGCAGGCCGTCCAACACGGCGAACAGGCGGTCGATGAGGTCCTTCTCGTTGAGGATGCTGCGCACCCCGGGCTGGCCCTGCATCGCGGCATCGAACTCCGCGTGCTGTTCGGGGTTGTTCAGCTTGACGATGAACGACGCGGGAAACGAGTCCTTGCCCGCCACGTCCTTGAACTCCGGGAACTTCTTGATGGCGTCGTTGTAGGCATCCTGGCGATTGACGAAGCGCACCGATTTGACGTCTTGGCGTGCATCGATCTTCTCGCGCAACCCTTTACACGGCGCGGACGTACACGTGGTGTCGTTGGCCGAGATGTCGTCGGTCAGAAACACCTGCGTCTCGACGCGGTCGAGATAGATCTCGCGTGAGTTGTCGGCCAGCCGGACCACCAGCAGACCGCCGCCGAACAGGCCGATGGAGATCGCGGTCGTCAGGATCATCGCGGCCGTCATGGTGACGTTGCGGCGAAGTCCGGTCAGAACCTCGTTGAGTAGGAAACCGAAGCGCACTTAGCGGTCCATCCCGTAGATGCCGCGCTGCTCGTCACGAACCAGCCTGCCCAGCGACAATTCGACGACGCGCTGGCGCATCGAGTCGACGATGTGGTGGTCGTGCGTTGCCATCAGCACCGTCGTCCCCGTGCGGTTGATCCGCTCCAACAAATCCATGATGTCCTTACTGGTGTCAGGGTCGAGGTTGCCCGTCGGCTCGTCCGCCAGCAGGACCAGCGGCCGGTTGACGAACGCGCGGGCGATCGCCACCCGCTGCTGCTCACCACCGGACAACTCGTGGGGCAACCGATTGGCTTTGCCGGACAGGCCGACGGTTTCCAGCACGTCGGGCACCACCCGATTGATCGCGTCGGGTCGTTTGCCGATCACTTCCAACGCGAACGCGACGTTCTCGTACACCGTTTTTTGCTGCAACAGGCGGAAGTCCTGAAAAACGCAGCCGATGACCTGGCGCAGCTTCGGGACGTGCCGACCGCGCAGCTTGTTGACGTGGAACTTCGACACCCGGACGTCGCCGCTGGTCGGGTTCTCGGCGCCGAGCAGCAGCCGCATGAACGTCGACTTGCCCGAGCCCGACGGGCCGATCAGGAAGACGAATTCACCCTTGTCGATCTTGACGTTGACGTCCTCCAGCGCCGGACGGGCCGACGCTTTGTACTTCTTGCTGACATGGTCCAGGGTGATCATCACGGCACGCCAGTGTAGCGGTGAATTTCGCTGGCAAGCGAAGTCAACTGGCCGGCGGCGGCGAACTCGGCACCGGGCCGGGCCCCGGTTGCGGTTGCTGCGGCGTCGGTGTGGCCGGGCTTGAGCTGGGCGGGCAGAACGGCGCCGGCAGGATGCACGGCAGCTGCGGCAGCTGGAACGGCGGCGTCGTGGTCGTGGTCGTCGTCACCGGCGGCGGCGGTGGCGGGGGTGGTGCCGGCGTACTCGTCGACGTCGGCGTGTAGGTGACGGTCGCCGGGGGCGCCTGCACCCGGCTACGGGGCACCCAGGTGTAGTTGGGATCGGGCACGAAACCCGGCGGCACCACTTGCTGGGCCGGCGGCTTGGGTGCCGGCTCCGGGCGGTAGGTGTCGTAGACCCACCACGCCAGGAAGAAAGCGATGATCAGTACGAGCGTCGACGTGCGCATCCGCCCGCCGAACACGTAATTGGGCCAGCGATGCTCCGCATCCTTGTCGTCGCCGTCGCCGCGCTTCTCGAGGATGTTCAGGGTGAACTTCAACGCTTCTGCACCGCACCTTGGACTTCATCGTCGGTTTGCTGTTCGGCGGCCTGGGCGGCCGGCACCGAGGGGTCTTCGACCAGGCCGACCGTCGCATCCGCCGCGGTCACGATCCCGACGCGGGCCAGCGCCCGGATGACCAGGACGCGCAGCTGCCGGCCGACCTCGAACTGCTTGCCGGGCAGCGTGCGGGCCACCATACGCAGGGTGACCGTGTCGACTTCGATGCTCTCCACACCCATCACCGTGGGTGCATCCAGCAGCAACTGGCCCAGCACGGGGTTGTCCATCGCGCGGTCGCATTCCTGATGCAAGACCTCGTTGACCCGGTTGAGGTCGGCGTTGGTCGACACCGGGATGTCCACCACCGCGCGTGCCCAGTCCTTGGACAGGTTGACCACCTTGACGATCTGCCCATTGGGGATGGTCAACACTTCGCCATCGGGTGAGCGCAGCCGGGTGACCCGCAGCGTCACGTTCTCGACCGTGCCGGTCGCGTCCGTCGCGGACACGACGGTGATGGTCACCAGGTCTCCGAAGCCGTACTGGCGCTCCACCAGGATGAAGAAGCCGGACAGCAGGTCCCTGACCAACTGCTGCGCGCCGAAACCCAGCGCGGCGCCGACCACGGTGGCCGGCGCCACCAGCCCCCCGATCGAGAACTGCAGTATCTCGGCGAGCTGCATCATGACCCAGATGCCGATGATGACGACCGACACCCACGAGATCACCGACGCCACGGCCTGGCGGTGTTTCGAGGCCTCCGATCGCACCAGCGCGTCGCTTTCGACGAAGCCCAAGTTGAGCTGGCGGGTCACCTGCTGTGCGACCCAGTTGACGAAACGGGCCGCCAACACTGCCGCGATCAGCACCATGACGATGCGCAGACCCCTGGCGATGATCCATTCACCGACTTCGCCCCGCCAAAAGTCATGCCAGCGGTGCGTCATCGATGCGGCGAGAATGCTTGTGTTATTCGTCATCTTTTCGGTTGCGCCAACGGATTCCCGCTTCCAGGAATCCGTCGATGTCTCCATCCAGGACGGCCGCAGGGTTGCCAACCTCGTACTCGGTTCGCAGGTCCTTGACCATCTGATAGGGCTGCAGAACGTAGGAGCGCATCTGATTGCCCCACGAACTGCCACCTTCGCCTTTTAACGCGTCTAGTTCAGCGCGTTCTTCGGATCGCTTGCGTTCCAACAACTTTGCCTGAAGCACTCGCATCGCCGAGATCTTGTTCTGCAACTGCGACTTTTCGTTCTGGCAAGTCACGACGATACCCGTCGGGATATGGGTTAAACGTACCGCAGAGTCGGTGGTGTTCACCGATTGGCCTCCCGGGCCGCTCGAGCGGTAAACGTCAACGCGCACATCGCCTTCCGGAATGTCGATGTGGTCCGTGGTCTCCACCACCGGGAGCACCTCGACTTCGGCGAACGATGTCTGACGCCGGCTCTGGTTGTCAAACGGGCTGATGCGCACCAGCCGGTGGGTGCCCTGCTCCACGGACAGCGTGCCGTAGGCGAACGGCGCGTGCACGGCGAACGTCGCGCTCTTGATGCCGGCCTCTTCGGCGTAGGACGTGTCGAACACCTCGACGGGATACTTGTGCTGCTCGGCCCACCGGATGTACATCCGCATCAGCATCTCGGCCCAGTCGGCGGCGTCCACGCCGCCCGCGCCGGAACGAATGGTGACCAGCGCCTCGCGTTCGTCGTACTCCCCCGACAGCAGGGTGCGCACCTCGGTGGCTTCGATGTCTGCGCGCAGCGCTTTCAGCTCGGCGTCGGCCTCCGCCAGCGCGTCGGCCGCACCTTCCCCCTCCTCGGCCGCCAGCTCGTAGAGCACCGGCAGATCGTCCAGCCGTCCGCGCAGCTCCTCGACCCTGCGCAGCTCGCCCTGGGCGTGGGACAACTCACTGGTCACCCGCTGGGCCCGAGCTTGGTCATCCCACAACTGGGGATCGGAGGCCTCGTGCTCGAGCTTCTCGATGCGCTTGCGCAGACCGTCCACATCGAGCACCCGCTCCACCGTGGTCAGGGTGGCATCGAGTGCGGCGATATCGGCTTGACGGTCGGGTTCCACAGCCGACCACGTTACCCGGGGCCTCCCACGCGGCTGAGCTCGCAGCGAGTGTCCAGGCCACGACCAGCGGTCATGCGTTTAGCATCGAGTCACGATCATGTGCGACCCGCTCTGCGCGCCGGCCTTTCCGGGAGCCCCCGGCGCTAACCGGGCACGAATAGAAGGTCGAGTATGCGTCCTTACCACGTTGCAATCGTTGGTTCCGGCCCGTCGGGTTTCTTCGCCGCCTCCTCCTTGCTCAAGGCGGCCGACGGGTCCGCCGACATCGATATCGCGGTCGACATGCTGGAGATGCTGCCCACCCCGTGGGGGCTGGTGCGCTCCGGTGTCGCGCCCGATCACCCGAAGATCAAGTCGATCAGCAAGCAATTCGAGAAGACGTCCCAGGATCCGCGCTTCCGCTTCTTCGGCAACATCTCGGTCGGCGAGCACGTGCAGGCCGACGAGCTCGCCGAGCGTTACGACGCCGTCGTCTATGCGGTCGGGGCGCAATCCGACAAGGCGCTCAACATCCCCGGCGAAGACCTGCCGGGCAGCATCGCCGCCGTCGATTTCGTGGGTTGGTACAACGCGCACCCGAACTTCGAGGAAGCCACGCCCGACCTCTCGGGCGCCCGCGCCGTGGTCGTCGGCAACGGGAACGTCGCGCTCGACGTCGCACGCATTCTGGTCACCGACCCCGACGTGCTGGGACAAACCGACATCGCCGACCATGCGCTGGAGTCGCTGCGACCGTGCGGCGTCGACGAGGTGGTGGTCATCGGTCGGCGCGGACCGCTGCAGACCGCGTTCACCACCCTCGAGCTTCGTGAGCTGGGCGACCTGGAAAACGTCGACGTGATCGTCGACCCCGCCCAGCTCGAAAACGTGAGCGACGAAGACGCCGCGGCGGTGGGCAAGACGGCGAAGCAGAACATCAACGTGCTGCGCGATTACGCCAAGCGCGAGCCACGCCCCGGACACCGCCGCATCGTGCTGCGCTTCATGACCTCCCCGATCGAGATCAAGGGTAAGGACCGGGTCGAAGCGATCGTGCTGGGCCGCAACGAGCTGGTCACCGATGACAACGGCCGGGTTTCCGCCAGAGACACCGGCGAGCGCGAGGAGCTACCGGTCCAGCTGGTGGTGCGCTCGGTCGGTTATCGCGGGGTGCCCACGCCGGGGCTGCCCTTCGACGACAAGACCGCCACGATCCCCAACAGCGGCGGCCGGATCGAAGGCAGCCGCAATGAATACGTGGTCGGCTGGATCAAGCGGGGACCGACCGGCGTCATCGGCACCAATAAGAAGGACTCCCAGGACACCGTGGACACGCTGCTCGCCGATCTGACCGGCGCCGACGAGCTCGCGGATCTCCCGGACGACCACGCCGACCGACTTGCCGAATGGCTGGCGTCGCGCCAGCCCAAGCTGGTCACCTCGGCCCACTGGGACCTCATCGACGCCCATGAGCGGGCGGCCGGCGAACCGCACGGTCGTCCCCGCGTCAAGCTGCCGAGTCTGGCCAAGTTGCTGGGGGTCAGCCACGGCTGAGCGCTCGTGCTCGGCGGCGCCGAGTACGAAGGGCTCTACTCAACGACTCAATCCTCCGTAGCGTTGGGCGGGTGGGTAACGACCAACCAGTGACCGTGCTCTCCGAGGACGAGAACTGGAAGCTGTTGGGCAGTGTCGCGCTGGGCCGGCTGGTCACCAACTTCGCCGGCGAGCCCGAGATCTTCCCCGTCAACTTCGTCGCGCAGGACCGCACCGTGCTGTTCCGCACCGCGGAGGGCACCAAACTGTTCTCGGCGGTGGCCAATCACGCGGTGGTCTTCGAGGTCGACGATCACAACGTCATCGAAGGCTGGAGCGTCATCGTGCGCGGCCGCGCGCGCTTGCTGAAGACCGACGCGGACATTCAACGCGCCGAGCGCGCGCAGTTGTTGCCGTGGACGGCGACGCTCAAACCGCACTACGTGCGCATCACCCCGACCGAGGTCACCGGCCGCAATTTCCGGTTCGGTCCGGAGCCTGACCGTCACGAGCCGGTTGCGTGACGAGAAGCTCAGGCGCCTCCGCTCCGGTGAGTCGGCGGTGCATGGCCCAGGCGATCCGCCCGGCCTGAACCTTCGCCCGATCGGCGGCCGGACCGCGATACATCTCATCAACGGTGTTGTGCCACAGCGTGAGCCAGCGACGGAAGTGACGATCCGACAACGGGGCACGCGCGTGGATCTCGCGGTGCGCCTGTAACGCGCTGCCGCGATAGAGCCCCGCCCGGAACAGCACGGTCTCCCAGAAGTCGCACATCGTCGGAACGTGGGCCTCAAGCCCGGTGGCCCGCAACCCGGCAAACGGCTCGGCCAGGACCTCGTCATCCAACGCCCGCGCGTAGAAACGGCGCAGTAGGGCCTCCACATCGGCGCGGTCGACCAGGTCTGCACCCGCCCCGACCGTCGTGAGCTGGCTCACGGGGACTCCTCCATCTATCTGCGACTTACGGTAACACCATCTTGTCCGGCGGGGTGGCTGCGGGACAGGGCCATAAGTCCCTCGACGGCGACGGGGACACCCGGGGAGGAAAATTTCGCGTTCGGGTGCGCCGGCGACCGCGACGACCGCTGCGGGGCAGTATGTTTCAGATCACAGGGGTGGGTCTGACGCCAGTTACAGGTTGCCGCACCGTATCGCGAGCACCGAGTGACCCGCATGGCACAACTCCTCGGCCCGATAGGAGTCCGCGACCACCAGCTGGGCCGCTTCGTGCTGGGCACGCAGGTACCGGTCCACACCGCCGGCCACGATCGCCGGCACGGCCTGCACGTCGGGATACAACCGCCTCCACGGCGCCAGCCGGCGATCCAAATGCGCTTGCACCGAAGGCTTTCCGGGTCTGGTGTCACGCGCGTCGGAGCCCTGCGCCACCCACAACGCCCGCAGCGGCGTTTCGCGCAGTCGCGCCTCGTCGAAGGCGTGCCGCAGCACCTTGCCGTTGTCTGCTTCGACCACCACGCCGCTGACCTGCGCGGCAGTCGACCCTTGGATCACGGCGACCGGACACAGCGCCGAGCGGATCAGGCACGCCGCAACCGCGGGTCCGCCGTGGCGGGCATGGTTGAGCCCGATCCATCCGATGCAGATCATGACCGCCGACTGCGATTCCTCGAGGAGCTTGGAAACCGTTCGGCCCGAGACGATATCGGTTTCCACCTTGACCGGCTCGCCGACGGCGTCGACGGCCCGACGGGCGTCGGCCAGCGCCGCACGAGCTACGGCGAAGCGGGTATCGATGGCGCGCGCGCCCGAAGCATCGTGCGGGTCGATGACATAGACCAGTCGCAGGGGGATGTCGCGGCTGACCGCCTCATCGATCGCCCAGAGTGCCGCTTGTATCGCCGCCCTGGACCCGTCAACGCCTACCAGAATTGCGGGAGCTTGATACATGTTGCCCATCGCGGCTTCCTTCATCGAGCGGAAGAAGGTGATTTCTACACCGTTCACCCACGAGGTTATTGCCCGTAAACCCCGCTCCCCCAGAGGCATTGGTCCTCGAATTGATGCCATTGGACCCTATGGCGCGCCCGGTGAAACGGAATCTGGGGTGTGCAAGTGCGCGTCGTGGAGATCAAGGCGTCGAAATTCCCGCGAAGGTCATCAACGGCCGCGGAGAGCTGCAGGCGTCCGAGGAACTGCGCGAAGCCGCCGACCCTGTCCGAGAGTCCGTCGCTGCAGCTGCGGTAGGTGCAGACGCTGCTGGAGTTGGGGGTGGATCAGAACTCGACCGTCGTCTTCCCGCTACCGGTCGGCATCATTACGCCGTTCCTGCGGCATCCCGAGATGCTGTAGGAAGTGGTCGACAACCTCAACGATCGCGCGTGACGAACCACGCCGCGACCAGATACCAAGCACATCAAATACTTTCGTTGTTCAACAGGCGTCAAGTTAGGCGCGCGCCCATGGTGAACAAAAAATGAACAATCGGTGAACAGAAACTGAATTCTGCCTGGTCCCCGCCGTGAAATAGGCAAAACCCCGCAAGCATCGGCGGCACCTGCGACTTTTAAAGGGCCCGAACCCCCGAAGGTCTTTCGTGATGCCCTGCGCGCACTCTCCGCCATCCCGGTAAGCACCACGCCGCCCGCCCGAACGGGCGTGGTGTCAACGCGCCGGGCCGCCCTCTCATCTGACGGGGGTGAGCTTCGCCGACCGGCCGAGCGAATCGCGGGAGCGGCCCATAGATCCGAAAAACACGCCGATGCGGCGAGCGCCGGCGCCGGTGGCGTTTGTCCGAAAACCGCACATTGAGGGGACGTATCACCCATGGATTGGGCTTTCTTTCCACCCGAAATCAACTCCGCCCGGATGTACACCGGACCCGGATTGGCCTCGCTGTTGGCCGCCGCCGGAAGCTGGGACGCGCTGTCGGCCGAACTGGCCTCCACCGCCGAGTCCTACGAGTCGGTGCTCGCGGGCCTGGACCTGCAATGGCGCGGCGCCGCCGCCGAGTCGATGGCGTACGCGGCCGCCCGCTACGTGAGCTGGCTGCAGGCGACCGCCGAACAGACGAAGCAGACGGCCATGCAGGCGCGGACGGCCGCGGCGGCCTATGAGCAGGCGTATGCGATGACCGTGCCGCCGCCGGTGATCGCCGCCAACCGCACGCTGGTGGCGTCGCTGGTGGCGACGAACATCGTGGGCCAGAACACCGCGGCCATCGCCGACACCGAGGCACAGTACGCCGATTTCTGGGCGCAGGACGCCGCCGCGATGGCCGGCTACTCGGTGTCGTCGAGGGCGGCGACGACGCAGTTGCCGCGCTTCGGCACCGCAAGCAAGTCCACCACCGACTCCGGGGTGAGTGACCAGAACGCCGCCGTGGCCGCGGCCAACACCAATTCCAGCGTGAATAAGGCCGCCACGCAGACGTTTTCGCAGCTGTCCACGCAACAACCGCAGGTTGACCCGGGCACAGGCGACATCTACTACCTCGACGCATCGACGAGCTCGGGCAACAACGCCTTCCGGGTCCTCGACGCCATCCAGGGGACGGGCCTCGGCTTCAGCGCTCCGTACAACATGGAGCAGTTCGTGTCCGGCATCATCGGCGCGGAGAACAATCTGGGCATTCTGGCCAAGCCGGGTGCGGCCGCGGCCAATGTCGCTCCCGCCCTCGCGGCGCCGGCACTGCGCGGCGCCGCCTCGGGCCTGGGCGGTGGGCTGGGCAACGTCACCGCGACCCTCTCGCACGCCGGCACGATCGGGCCGATGTCGGTGCCCGCAAGCTGGGCCGCGCCCACGAGCACCCACATCTCGCCTTTGGAACCCGCCGGCTTCACCACGCTGCCGGGAACCGAAGAGCCGATCGCGTCCGGATATCCCGGCTGCCCGGGCATGCCCGGCGGCGGTGCCGCCCGGTCCGCCGGCGCGGGTGCGCCGCCCCGCTACGGCGTGCGGCTCACCGTGATGCCACGCCCGCCGGCCGCCGGGTGACGTGTCGCCAATCCGCCGACTGCCGCCGGTCATAGGAGAAATCCTCCGCCGCAAGCAGTTTCGCTTCACGCAGCCTTTAGAGCTGTAAGACATGGAATTCGGCTTTCTCCCGCCGGAGGTGAACTCCGGCCGGATGTACGCAGGTCCCGGGTCGGCCTCGCTGTTGGCCGCCGCGGGAGGCTGGGATTCGCTCGCGGCCGAGCTGGGCGTCACGGCCGCGGTGTACGAATCGGTGCTGTCCGGTCTGACGGGTGTGTACTGGCACGGCCCCGCAGCCCAGGCGATGGCGGCCGGTGCCGCCCCCTACGTCGCGTGGCTGTATATGACCGCCGAACTTGCTCAGCAGACGGCAACGCAGGCCCGGGCCGCCGCAGCGGCCTACGAGCTGGCGCATGCCATGACCGTGCCCCCGCCGGTGGTCGCCGCCAATCGCACCCAATTGGCGACCCTGGTGGCAACGAACTTCTTCGGCCAGAACACCGCGGCCATCGCGGCCACCGAAGCCCAATACGCCGAATACTGGGCTCAGGACGCCGCCGCGATGTACGGCTATTCCGCCAGTTCGACTGCGGCAGCACAGTTCTCGCCGTTCTCCTCCCCGCGACGGACCACCACTACCGACGGGGTGGCGGCACAGCAGGACGCCGTCGTCAAAGCCGCCGCGGATGCCTCGAACTCGGGCACGAACTCGGGTTCGCAGGTGGTGGTGGTGAACTCCCCGACTTCCAATTCGTCGTCGCAACTCTTCCGGATCCTCGACACCATCCAGGGCGCCCAGACCACGTTCAGATCCATTTTCACCACCGAGGGCACTACCGCCGGAATCATCCAGGCCGACAAGAACTTAGGCATCTTGCCGAACCTCGCGGCCGCCCCGGTCGCACTGCCCAAGGCGCCCGCACTCAGCGCTGCCACCTCAGGCCTGGGCAACGTCGACGCGGTGCTATCGCGGGCCGGACGGATCGGCCCGATGTCCGTGCCGGCCGGCTGGACGACCGCGGCCGGCAATCCCGCCGCGGCAGCGCCGGGCAGCGGCCTGGCCGACCTGACGGCGACCGAGCTGGTGACCCCAACCGGATCCACGCCGGGCATACCCGGACTTCCGGGCGGGACGGTCCGCCGGGCGGCGCTCGTTGTCCCCCGCTACGGCAGGCGGATCACGGTGATGACGCGCCCACCCGCGGCCGGATGACGGACGCTCAGCCCGCGGGCGGCTGCGGCGGCGCGGGCGGCGGAACCGCGGGGGCGAATTTCCAGTTGTCCGGATTCCTCGGCGAATACACCACGGGAAACAGCTGGCCGATGGTCGGCCACTGGTTCACGTCGACGGCCATGCGCTGATACACCGCGTGTTCGTTGACGGTGGGACCGTTGATCACGCCGGCGATGGTGACGAATTGTTCGCCGGTGGCATCGGGGCGGGGGCTGATCCCGGTGACCAGCAGCGTGCCGCTGAGCAGCTCACCTCGCGGGCCGCGCGGGACGAACCGCTGGACGAGAAACACCCCCAAGATGGCCACCAGCAAAAGCAGCAGTCCGAATTCCCACACGACGCCATGGTAGGACCGTGATAAGACTGCGTCATGAGTCGCGCCGGCGACGATCCGAAGTGAAGCGATGAGGAGGAGCGTGCACAACAGCCAGGACGATCTGGCGCTGGCACTGACGCTGGCCGACCGCGCAGACGCGCTGACTTCCGCCCGATTCGGCGCGCTGGACCTGCGCGTCGACACAAAACCCGACCTGACGCCGGTGACGGACGCCGATCGCGCGGTCGAAACCGAGCTGCGCGAGGTGCTCGCGCGCGAACGGCCCGACGACAGCATCGTCGGTGAGGAGTTCGGCGGCGACACCACCTTCACCGGACGTCAGTGGATCATCGACCCGATCGACGGCACCAAGAACTTCGTCCGCGGGGTGCCGGTGTGGGCCACCCTGGTCGCGTTGCTCCAAGACGGCATCCCCGTCGTCGGCGCCGTGAGCGCCCCGGCGCTGCAACGCCGGTGGTGGGCCGCGCACGCCCAGGGCGCCTTCGTCGCGGTCAACGGTGCGCCCGCGCGGCGACTCTCGGTTTCCTTAGTGGCACAACTGAATTCGGCGAGCCTCTCGTTCTCCAGCCTGTCCGGGTGGGCGCAGCTGGGTGTGCGGGATCGATTCATCGCGCTGACCGACGCCGTCTGGCGGGTGCGCGCCTTCGGCGACTTTCTGTCCTATTGCCTGCTCGCCGAAGGCGCCGTCGACATCGCCGCAGAACCCGAAGTGTCCGTGTGGGACCTCGCGGCGCTCGACATCCTGGTGCGCGAAGCGGGCGGGACGCTGACGGCCCTGGACGGCACCGCCGGACCGCATCACGGCAGCGCCGTGGCCACCAACAGCCTGTTGCAGCAGCAGGTGCTCGACAGCCTCGCTGTGAATTAGTTAACAAGTGTTCTCCGTGAACTTACTCCGGAGTAAGATCGGCGCTATCCGCATCGCCCAACGACCTGAGGCTGCCGAAAATGACCGGTTCCGGTTCTCAACAGACATCCGCCCGCTCCCGCGTCAAACGACGCGACCACAATTCCGCCGTCGGGCTACAACCCCACAAACGCACCGGCGTCGACATCGCCATCGCGCTGATCACCCCGCTCGTCGGGCAGGAATTCCTGGACAAATACCGGCTGCGTGACCCGCTCAACCGCGCGCTGCGCTACGGCACCAAGACGGTCTTCTCCACCGCCGCCACCTCGTCCCGGGAATTCAAGCGAATTCAGAACCTGCGCGGCGGGCCGACCCGGCTCAAGTCCAGCGGCAAGGACTACTTCGATCTGACGCCGGACGACGAACAGAAGATGATCGTCGAGACCCTCGACGAGTTCGCCGAGGAAGTGCTGCGGCCCGCCGCACACGACGCCGACGAGGCGGCCACCTACCCGCCCGAGTTGATCGCCAAGGCCGCCGAGCTGGGCAT